>PXAW01000290.1 GCA_003567055.1 Hyphomicrobiales bacterium | reverse complement strand
GGCTATTTCATTCAGGCGAGCGACGGCGATATCGGTCACGTCGAGGATGTCTTCGTTGAAACGGATAACTGGAAAGCGCGATATCTGATGGTGGATACACGCAACTGGTGGCCTGGCCGCATGGTGCTGATCTCGCCTGACTGGGCGAACTCCGTCAGCTGGGACGACAAGATCGTTTCTGTCGATGTGACGCGCGACCGGGTGCGGGAAAGCCCGGAATACTCTCCCGACATGCCGATCGACCGTGCCTACGAGGCGCGGCTATATGACTATTATGGTTTCCCGCGCTATTGGGACGCGTGAAACGGGTGCCGATCCCCGTGCGGATGGAATATTGCGCTGGTCATGTTCAGCCGACCAGCGCAAACGATTCCAGATCAGTCAGCGTGTCGGCGAGGTGGCGCATGAAGCGAGCGGCTGTGGCGCCGTCGATGACCCGGTGATCGAAAGCGAGGACCATCGGAAGCATCAATCGCGCTGAGACCCGGTCGCCGGAAGATTCCTCCTCCCGTCGATCGCCGGCCTTTCCTTCGTCTTCGCCCGTGGGGGCCTGGATCACCGGCCTCCATTGAGCCCTTGCGAGGCCGAGTATTGCGACCTCGGGGTGATTGATGATCGGGGTAAAGCCCGTTCCGCCCAGAGCGCCGACATTCGTGATGGTGAAGCTTGCCCCCTGCATCGCCTCGCGTGACAGCGCGCCCTCGCGCGCCTGCTCCGCGACTTCCGTCAACGCGACGGCGAGGTCGAGGATGCTCTTGCGATCGACATCGCGAATGACGGGGACCAGAAGACCCTGCGGCGTATCCACGGCCACGCCGAAATGATGATAATGCTTGACGATTATCTCTTCGGCTTGCGCATCAAGGCTCGCATTCAAGCGCGGATATTCCTTCAGCGCAGCGACAGCGGCCTTGATCACGAAAGCCGTCAGCGTGAGTTTGCCGCCGCGTTGATCCACCTCATGCGCATGCCGCTGGCGAAATCTTTCCAATTCCGTGATATCGGCCTCGTCCTGATGCGTCACATGCGGGATTTCCGCCCAGGATTGCGCCATCCGACGGGCTGTCGCGCGACGTATCGAGCGCAGCTTCTCACGCTCGACATCGCCCCATTTCGAGAAATCAGGCAATCCGGCGCGCGCGTCGCTCTGCGCCGTCTCGCGATCCTGATTGTCTTGTTGCACCACGGCCTCGACATCTTCCAGCAGGACGCGCCCATCGGGCCTGGAAGGCTCGACATCCTCGAGCGCGACGCCATGCTCCTGTGCCGCTTTCCGCGCCACCGGCGAGGCGAGGATCTGCTCTTTCTCCGCAGCGTCATCTCCGGCGCGCCGGCGCGCGGCCTCCGGCTCGTCGTCACCGTGTTTCGCTTGCGCTTGAGCGTCATCCTTCTCGTCGGATTGGGCTTCGCCTTTCTCCTGCGTTGCGGAGGACGCCTCACGCTCCTTGTCCTGTGCCGATGCGCCGCGCTCGTCTTTCTTCGTCTGCGCGGTCTGCGCATCCGCTTCATCATCTGCATCGGGCCCGTCTTCCCGATCCGCCTCGGCGGTATCTTCCTCGGCGGTATCTTCCTCGGCGGTGTCCTGCGCGGATTTTTCCGAACCGGAACTTTCCTCGTCCTCCTCCGGGCTGCTCTCCCCGGAACCGTCTTGCTCCGCCTCATCGAAGCGCATCAGCACGTCACCGACCTGAGCGGTATCCCCCTCGGAAACGGCAATATCCGATACCGTGCCGGAATAGGGTGCGGGGATGTCGATGGCCGCCTTGTCGGATTCGACGGTGAGTACCGGGTCACCCTCGTTGACCTCGTCGCCCTTGCTGACGAGGACCTGGCGGATTTCGACTTCGTGGATACCCTCACCGGGATCCTGTAAGGTCAATTTCTTGCTCATGATCATGCCCTCGCATCAAGCGTTTCGCGTGCCACGGCCACGATCCGGTCGGCATCGGGGAGATAAGCCTGCTCACGCGCGAAATAGGGTACGTGGATATCGAACCCCGTCACCCGGCGCAGGGGCGCTTCGAGGTGATAGAACGATGTCTCGACCAGACGGGCGATGATCTCCCCGGCGGGGCCGAAGCTGCCCGGTGCCTCGTGCACAATGATGGCGCGGCCACATTTGCGCACGGATTCCTCCAGGGTCGCGTCATCGATCGGCGAGATCGTCATCAGATCGATGACTTCCGCTTCCACACCGTCGCTCGCGAGGCTGTCGGCCGCCTCGATCGTACGCGGCAACATCGCACCATAAGCGATCAAGGTTATGTCGCTGCCCTCCCGGACCACGCGCGCCTTGCCAAGAGCGAGGCTTTCCGGATCATCGGGGACTTCTTCGCGAAAGCTGCGATACAGTGCCTTCGGTTCGAAGAAGATCACCGGATCCGGATCCTCAATCGCACTCGCCAGCAGCGCCCGCGCATTGCGCGGTCCCGAGGGAACGACGAGCTTCAGGCCCGGTGTGTGCGCGTAATAGGCTTCCCGGCTTTCAGAATGATGTTCCAGCGCACGCACACCCGCCCCGTAGGGCATGCGCACGACCATCGGCGCACTGAAACGTCCCTGGGAGCGCCACCGCATCCGTGCGGCATGCGCTTCGAGCTGGTTGAAAGCGAGATAACTGAAACCGGAAAACTGCATCTCGGCAACCGGACGCAAACCATATATGGCGAGGCCGATCGCCATACCCGCGATCGCGGACTCGGCGAGCGGCGTATCGATGACCCGCTCCTCGCCGAAACTCTCGATCAGCCCCTGCGTGAGCCGGAAGATGCCGCCATCGACACCGACATCCTCGCCGAGAACGAGAACCCGGTCATCCGCTTCCATGGCTTCGTGCAAGGCCTTGTTCAGAGCTTCGATCATGGTCAGTTCGGCCATTACTGCGTCTCCTCGTCATCCCGGCGCCGCTGTTTTGCAGCGTCCCACTTTTGCAGCGCTTCCCTTTGCTCCGTCAGACGTGGCGGCTCTTGCGCAAACAGGTGATCGAACATGACACCGGGATCGGTCAGCTGCTCCATATCGGCGCTTGCGGCCTTCCAGGCCTCTTCGATCTCCTGCTTGATGTCGTTTTCGAGCGCCTCGATCTTCTCCTCGTCGAGCAAGTCCAGGCTTTCGAGGTATCGGCGCAGGCGCAGAAGGGGTTCACGCTTCTCCCACTTTTCGACCTCCTCCTCGTCACGGTAACGGGTGGGGTCATCGGCAGTGGTATGCACTTCCAGGCGGTAGGTGACGCATTCGATCAGGGTGGGGCCGCCGCCGTCACGCGCACGCTCGACGGCTTCACATGTCGCGGCATAGACCGCGAAAACGTCGTTTCCATCCACCTGGATGCCCGGCATGTCATAGGCCAGTGCCTTCTGCGCGAGCGTTGCCGAACGGGTTTGCCGATCACGCGGCACAGAGATAGCCCACTGGTTGTTCTGGCAGAGGAAGACGACGGGGCTGCGAAAGACGCTCGCGAAATTCATCGCTTCGTGAAAATCGCCCTGCGATGTGGCGCCGTCACCGAAATAGGAGACCACGACGGCATCGTCGGCGCGATAACGGATCCCATGGGCGATCCCCATCGCGTGGAGCGGCTGTGTGCCGACCGGAATCGATTGCGGCAGATCGTTTTGTGTGTCGGCGATCTGCCCGCCCTCGTTATAGCCGGCGAGAAGCGTGAACAGACCCTGCATCGGTGTCCCGCGCCACAGCAGCGCGGCCGTTTCGCGGTAGGACGGTACGACCCAGTCGCTGTCCCGCAAGGCTGCGACACTGCCGATCTGAGCCGCCTCCTGGCCCTTGACCGGCGCGAAGGTTCCCAGTTTGCCCTGACGTTGAAGATTGAGAAGCCGCTCATCGAAACGGCGCGCCCGCAACATGGCGCGGTAGAATCCGGTCAACTGCTCATCATCGAGCTCGGGCATCCGGTCTTCATCGATTTCGCCCGCTTCGTCCAGAATGCCGAGATAGTCGACCTGGGTGTTCGGCTTGATCGTCATCCGCGGCATGAAGGACCTCCCGGTTCAGGCAACTTGCGCTGCCAACGTCCGCCGGGACGGGGTGTTCCACGAAGACGATGCGGATGGTCCCTCCTGGATCTCGGCTCATGCCGGTATCAGAATACGGATTGAACAATTGATCTCGTCCCGCACAAGGCAGGCGAACCTCGCGCAGGCGCTCAGCCTGCATGCGGGCAGCGCCGCCTCCGGGCGCAACGCGCGCGGCCCGCTTCTTGCGCAAGCCGCTCTTCACGACACAGCCGATATTTACTGCGGCGGACCGACATCATTGAGGCTGTTGCATGTCGGTCGGTTCGGGTGTCGGCGGGGGGGGGGGGACCGCCAGAGTTTGCTCTACGTCATCAATACGCACTTCCAGCTCCTGCACTGCATCATCGATCCGGGCTTGCAGCGCCGTCAGCATCTCACGCATCTCCTCGATCTCCGCAGGATCGACTTCCGGTGCTGTTTCGACCGCAACGACACGCGCGTCCATTGCATCGATACGGTTGCTCTGCTCGGCGTTCGTCCAGACTGCCCAGATCGCGATGACGAGCGCCAGGACAGCGATGATCAAGGATGAATAGACGGTATTCCTGTCCATGACTTGCTCCTGTTTTCTGCGGCGGAAGAATTCAGTCACGGGGGCAGGGCATCATTGCGTGAACCGGATGCCGGCCAGCAGACGGATGATGCCTTCGTCCCATGATTTGCGGCGCCATGCGGCCCTTTCGCCCGGATGGAGCGCACAAACTCTGCGGTGAACCCGGCAGGGCGCGCATTGTTCCCGGATTTGCCCAGACGGATCGAAAACCGAAAGCGGATGATCAATCTGGCTGGGTCGAAACATGATCACGCCGCGTGATCTCTTGCGCCGGGTCCAATCGCCTATCCGCGTCTTTGTTCCCTTGCGTCTCACCACTCTTTGGGGAGCTCGGGGCGCGCAAAGGCGGGTGGAAAGGAGGGGCGCGGATGCATGAGCGGCAGGCATCGGGGGGTTCCGGTGGATCCGCCGATCACCGCCGCCATGATCCGCAAGATTCACAGGGAACCATCCAGTGCGTCGCGACATTCACCGGAAGGAGCGAGAGACCGTTCAGTTGGCGGGTTGTGCTGCAATCAAATGACGCAAGGAGAAGCATCCATGCCTCGTATCCATGCTGACCTCGCTGCGGCGCAGGCCGCGATGGCCATGCCGATGAAAAATACCATGACGGCTGCCCTCATTTGCGGCGGCCTGTTCGGTTTTTCCACGTATCTGGCCGCACCCGTCGCTGCGCGAGATGTCCCCGGCGATTTCGCGGGAATCGTGGAGGAAATGTCACCCGCAGTCGTCGCGATTATAGTGCGGCGCGCGGTGCAAGACGATGAGACACAGGTCGATCCGGACCGGTTGCCTCCGCCATTGCGAGAGTTCTTCGAGCGGCGCGGCGAAACCATGCCGCAGATGCCCGGCATGCAGGAGCCTCAACGCCCGCGTCAGACCCGCGCCGTCGGATCGGGCTTCTTCGTGTCCGAAGACGGATATATCGTCACCAACAATCATGTGATCGCCGATGCGGATGAGATCGAGGTGATTTATGGCGATGAAGAGGTCCGCAGTGCCTCGCTCGTCGGTGCGGACCCGGCGACTGATCTGGCGGTGTTGCGCATTGAGCCCGACATGGAGGTGACCGTCGCACCATGGGGCGATTCCGAAGCGATGCAGCCGGGTTCCTGGACAATCGCCATTGGCAGCCCTTTCGGCCTCGGTGGTACGGTAACGATCGGCGTCTTGTCGGCACGCTCGCGGGATATCCGCACCGGCCCGTATGATGATTACCTGCAGACGGATGCGGCCATCAATATGGGGAATTCCGGCGGACCGCTCTTTAACGGCGCCGGCGAAGTGATCGGCGTAAACACGGCGATCTTCTCACCGACCGGCGCGAGCGTGGGGATCGGCTTCGCAGTTCCCTCACTTACCGCCATGAATGTGGTCGATCAGTTGATCGAAACCGGAATGGTCGAACGCGGCTTCCTCGGTGTCCGCCTCCAGGAGATGACGCCAGCGCTCGCACGCGCCTTCGAAATTGACGACGCACAGGGTGCGGTCGTCGTTTCTGTCGAGCCCGAGGGGCCTGCCGATGCAGGCGGCCTCGCGACAGGTGACGTCATCAGGCGTTTCGCCGAGGAACCGGTGGAAGATCCCCGTGCGCTCTCGCGCATGGTCGCTGATATCTCGCCGGGAACGGAAGTGCCCGTGCTGGTTCGTCGCGATGGCGAGGATCTGCGGAAAACCATTGAAATCGGCCTGCGCGAACCGGCGGAACCCCTGCGCACGGATGACGAGCCTGAACCGGAACATGAGGTCCTCGGCCTCGCGCTCAGTCCGCTGCCGGAAGTCGTACAGCGCCAGCTCGCCATTGATGCCGAAGCGCAGCCCGCGATCGTTCAGCGTGTCCGGCCTGCTGGGGCAGCGGCCGAGGCCGGTATCCGGCAAGGCGATGTGATCGTTCAGGTGGATAACCGTCTGCTTGAGGGGCCGGGCCACGTGGCAAGCGCATGGCGCGACGCACTGAACGAGGAACGTCCGCTGCTGTTGCGCGTCCTTCGCGATGGGGATCCACTCTTCATAGCCGTCGAACCCATTGGTTGACTTGGGTTCGACCGGAACAGAAGCATCTTGAGGCGCCAAGATCGATCTGCAGGCCATTTATCCAAGATCACGTAGCATCACCAGGTGTACGAACCAGTTCGGTTTCGATCTGATCAGCCCTCAGCCACCATTGTTCGGTGGCCTCCACATCGGTGAAGCGTGATTTCGCGTGTCCGACTGCCTCGTCCTGATCAGCGGCGTGTATCTCGAAGACACGCTGGCAGATCTTCGCCTCATGGCCGACGGAGTTGCATACGCGCTTGAGAAATTTGACCCGGAAAAGCTTCATGGCGTTGTTTCCTCTACACTTGCCCGCGCTACGCTCGCCCGCTCCACACTCGCCCGCTCGATGACGTCCGAAACGAGCGCGGCATGATCTGCAGCGCGACGATCAACCGACCGGCTTTCGCGGGGCCTCGAGGTTTACCCTGATTGGTGGATGAAGCCGTACCATCCGCTGGACCTCGAAGAGCGCTTCCTCCGTTAATCGTGTCTTGTCTTCCTCGCCGGCGAGAGCCTGTTGGAAAATAGAAGAGGCAATGACCCTGCGAATTTCGCCGGGAGGAATCTTGTTTTCAAATTCTCTGCTACGATTTACGGCCTCTTCGAGGGCTTCGGATGCGGCCTGAATCTGTCCATGGCCGAGAAAGCGCAAGTCACTTGTGTCTATGCTCATGCTCGATCTCTCT
The DNA here is from genome assembly GCA_003567055.1 of Hyphomicrobiales bacterium. Taxonomy (GTDB): domain Bacteria; phylum Pseudomonadota; class Alphaproteobacteria; order Rhizobiales; family Beijerinckiaceae; genus Saliniramus. The sequence continues at coordinate 828 of PXAW01000290.1, read as the reverse complement.
CTTCTGTTTCGCGAGATTTTGAAAAATTGAACGAACTTCCCGATCATCTTCCGGTGATGCAAGGGCGTCGTAGCGCATGAAGACGTAATACCCGTTCAAGCGAACGCTAGCCGCAGCAACGGGAGGGATGAATCCGCCCGGAGCGTTTTGGGAGCGGTCCACGGAGCCCTTGAACTGCCAATCGCAGTCGATGAAATCCGGCACCGGACGATCTTCGGGGATGGCACAAAACAGCTCCGGCGCATCCTTGCGCGCAAACAGATTGTAAGGTGGTAGTGATTTGGCCTGAGCAGGTTCGCGCATCGAAAAGGGGCGACTGCGATCATTCGGTTTTCCAAGCATGAAAGGCCTCCTGTCATGACGAGGGGATTTCCAGATGGCAGGCTCCGGATCTGCCCTCGGGCCTTACCGTCGAACCCTGCCACGCTGGGGCTGCCTGATTGTGTAGGCGGCGGGCTTGTCTGCCCTCAATGCCCCGTGCTCTGAACGGGGACAGAACCGGCTCTGAGGCCGTCTATCGGGATCACCATCGTGATGTAGGGCCGCACAACGGTCTTCATGGACAGCGAACCGCCGAGCGCGTGAACCAGCGAACGAACGATCTTGAGACCGAGCCCGCTACCTGTGCCGGGATCAAAACCGTCCGGAAGACCTGCGCCGCCGTCGGCAAACCTGATCCGCAGATGGTCTTCATCCCAGATATCCAGCTCAATGAAGACGCAGCCTCTTCCCCCGGTTTCATAGCCGTGCTTGCGGGCATTCATTGCCAATTCGTTGATTATGACGATCAATTGCCTTGCCGCATGCCGCGAAACAACGAGTGTCCTG
>PXAW01000194.1 GCA_003567055.1 Hyphomicrobiales bacterium | reverse complement strand
TCGATGATCTCGTCGATATGCTTGTCCTCGGCGATCAGCGGCGGCGCCACGGCGATGGTGTCGAAGGCGGTGCGCAGCATCAGCCCGTAATCGTGGAAGCCTTTCTCGATCGCCGCATAGCCGCGCTTGCCCGGACCCTGCGCGTTCGGCGCGAGATCGACGGCGCCGACGAGGCCGAGCGTGCGGATATCGACCACGTTGGGCAGGCCCTTGAGCGACATCATCGCATCCGCCCAGCGCTCCTCGACTTCACGCGTGCGCTCGAACAGGTTCTCGCGCTGGTAGATATCCAGCGTCGCGATCGTCGCGGCGCAGGCCAGCGGATGCCCCGAATAGGTGTAGCCGTGGAACAGCTCGACGGCATTGTCCGGGCCGTTCATGAAGGCATCGTAGATGTGCTTGCGGCAGATCACCCCGCCCATCGGCACGGTGCCGGAATTCACCGCCTTGGCGAAGGTGATCATGTCGGGCACGACGCCGTAGCGCTCGGCGGCGAAGGCATAGCCGAGACGCCCGAAGCCGGTGATCACCTCGTCGAAGACGAGCAGGATGTCGTGCTTGTCGCAGATCTCGCGCAAGCGCTTGAGATAACCCTTGGGCGGGGGCAGCGCCCCGGTCGAGCCCGCCATCGGCTCGACGATCACGGCAGCGATGGTCGAGGCGTCGTGCAGGGCGACGATGCGCTCCAGGTCATCCGCGAGATGCGCGCCCCATTCCGGCTCGCCCTTCGAATAGGCCTGGTGCTCGCGGTTATAGGTATGCGGCAGGTGATCGGCACCGGCGAGCAGCGAGCCGAAGAATTTGCGGTTGTTGACGATGCCGCCCACGGTGATGCCGCCGAAGCCCACCCCGTGATAGCCGCGTTCGCGTCCGATGAGCCGCGTCTTCTGCCCCTGCCCCTTCACGTTCCAGTAGGCCAAAGCGATCTTCAGCGCCGTGTCGGCGGCCTCCGAGCCGGAATTGCAGAAGAAGACGTGATCGAGATCAGCGGGCGCGAGTTGCGCGATCCGCGAGGCCGCCGTGAAGGCGAGCGGGTGGCCGTACTGGAAGCCCGGCGCGAAGTCGAGCTCCTGGGCCTGGGTCTGGATGGCGGAGACGATCTCGTCGCGATTATGGCCGGCATTGCAGCACCACAGGCCGGAAGTGCCGTCGATCACCGGCTTCCCTTCAGGCGTGTAGTAGTACATGTCCTTCGCGCGCGAGACCATGCGCGGACTGGTCTTGAAGGATTTGTTCGCCGTAAAGGGCAACCACCACGAATCGAGATCGTTGGGCTGCTGGATATCGTTTGCGGCGCGCAATGCGCTGGAACCTGCCATCTCTCGTCCTCCGGATTCGGGACTCCCCCGGCATCGCCGCACGGCGCAGGCGGGTCATGACCCTGCATGCGCTCATCGACGATACCCATTCTGGCCGGCAGTCTAACAGGCGGGCCGGAAACGGCCAAAGGCGTAAAGCCGCAGACGCCTTTGCGTGGAGTGCTGCGAGAACGCGGTGAAGGGTGCCGGGCCGGGTGACAGATTTCGCGCGCACCGCAATGGCAGAACTGCGCCCAAGGCATTGCGCCACAGTGATCTCACGCATCCGGGGCGCTGCGGCCGATAGCTCGCGCGCGGCGCGCGATCGACGAAATCAGCCGTCCTTTGTAACGCAGATAAACCTGTATTGATAGGCTAGCATTCGATTATTTTGTCGGTAGGGTACAAACGTCGCGGATGTGCTATGCAACGCGATATGATTTCACTCCTTCTTCTGGGAGTGCGCCTCCGTTTGCGCCTTCACGGCGCTGCTCGCCTGATTGCCGATATGGGTAGCGAGCGCGGGGGGTTCAGCGATTCGTGCGGGCGCCGCCCGCAATCCGGATTTCGCGTCGCCTCCCTCGAGGGGGAGCAGTGGCGCGCCTTTTCGTCAGACGCAGCATGCGCGCTCATGGCGCGGTGCCGTGGTCAAAACGAGGAATAGAGTATGACCAGCAACGCCAGCCCTCAGGGTAATGCCGATCTCATCGCCAAGGAGCAGGAATACGGCACCGACCCGTTGAAGGTGCGCGAGACCGGGCAGTACCGGTCGGAATACGTCAAGTCATTCGCCGAGAAGTGGGATGAGCTGATCGACTGGGACGCCCGCGCCGCGAGCGAGGGCGATTTCTTCATCGACATCCTGCGTGCACGCGGCAAGCACAAGGTGCTCGACGTCGCGGCCGGAACGGGCTTCCACTCGGTTCGCCTGATCCAGGCCGGATTCGACGTGACCACCGTCGATGGCAGCGCCGCGATGCTCGCCAAGGCCTTCGAGAACGGCAAGGAGCGCCAGATCATCCTGAAGACGGTTCAGGCCGACTGGCGCTGGCTCAACCGCGACATCCAGGGCAAGTACGACGCCATCATCTGCCTGGGCAATTCCTTCACGCACCTGCATGAAGAAGCCGATCGCCGCCGCACGCTGGCCGAGTTCTATGCCGCGCTCAAGCATGACGGCATCCTGATCATCGATCAGCGCAACTATGATGCGATGCTCGATCACGGTTTCTCGACAAAGCACAAGTTCTACTATTGCGGTGACCAGGTCACTGCCGAGCCGGCCCATCTCGACGATGGCCTCGCCCGCTTCAAATACACCTTCCCGGACAAGAGCGAGTACACGCTCAACATGTTCCCGGTACGCAAGGCCTATATGAAGAAGCTTCTCGGCGAAGCCGGCTTCCAGCGCATCCGGACCTATGGCGACTTTCAGGAAACCTACGCCGAAGGTGAGCCGGATTTCCTCGTCCATGTCGTCGAGAAATCCTATCTCCAGCGCGCCGCCGAGGGTGCCGACGGAGAGCCCGAGAGCGATGTCGAACTGATCACCGAGCAGTATTACGACAGCGCCGATGCGGACAACTTCTACTACAATATCTGGGGTGGTGAAGACATCCATATCGGCCTCTATGAAGAGACCCCGGTGATCAAGGAAGCCTCGGCGCGCACCGTGCGCAAGATGGCCGGCATGCTGAAGAATCTCTCTGCCGATACGCATATTATCGATCTCGGTGCCGGCTATGGCGGCTCCGCACGCCATCTGGCGCGCGAATACGGCTGCTCGGTCGATTGCCTCAACATCTCCGAGGCGCAGAACGACACCAACCGCTTCCTCAATCGCCGCCAGGCACTCGCCGAGCAGATCAAGGTGGCGCACGGCTCCTTCGACAAGATCCCCGCGCCGAACGAGACCTATCACGTGGTCTGGTCGCAGGATTCGATCCTGCATGCGAAGGATCGCGAGCAGGTCTTCGCCGAGGCGCATCGCGTGCTCAAGCCGGGTGGCGAGATGATCATCACCGACCCGATGCAGGCGGACAATGTGCCCGAGGGCGTGTTGCAGCCGGTCTATGACCGCATCCACCTCGAGAACCTCGGCTCGCCCGGCTATTACCGCGAGATCGCGGAGAAGCTCGGTTTCGAACTGGTCGAATTCGCCGATCTGACGCCGAACCTGCGCACGCATTATGCCCGTGTGGGTGAGGATCTGCGCGCCAATTACGATCATGTCGCAGCGGTTTCCTCCAAGGCCTTCCTCGACCGGATGCTGCAGGGGCTGGATAACTGGGTGAAGGCCGCCGATAGCGGCTACATGGCCTGGGGCATCCTGCATTTCCGCAAGCGCTGAGGCCGATAGCGGCCTCGTTCGCGCGGGCGCGACGGACGAAGGATGACGGATGACGGGGCGCGGTGTGAAGGCACCGCGCCCCTTTCTTTTGCATGCGCTATCGTGTCAGACCGATTTTCGCGCGACCGCCGTCATGCGCAGCATGCCGAGCGCGAGGGCGAGGGCCAGTATCGCCAGCGCCGCAAGGGCAGGCAGGAGCAGAGCGGTGCCGCCCGCGCTGATCAGCAGACCGCCCAAAGCCGGAAAACCGAACAAGCCGAGAAAATAGGTGATGGTGAAGACCTGCGAGGCCGCAGCCGGCGCCGCCCCGCCAGCCTCCGCGCGGTTTACCGCGAGGGCGTTGAGCGTGGAATAGCTCAGCCCGTAGCCGGCCGCGAACAGGGCCGATGCCAGCAGATAGACCGGCACGCTGCCACGATCGGCCCAGAACAGCACAAGCGCCACGACCACGAGGGTGAGCAGCAGCACCGCGAGCCGCTCTGCCGGCAGGCGTGTGAGATGCGCCGCGAGACCGAAGCGCAGGGTGACGGTGACCAGGGTGAAGACCAGAAAGAACTGCCCGAAGGCGAGCCCGCGCTCCGCCGCATAGACCGATTGGAAGGTCGCGAGCCCGGCGAATGTGCAGGAAGCGAGACCGATCAGCACAATCGGAATCCGGGCCGTTGTCGCGAGTACCGCGCATACGCTCGCGCTGTCGAGAATGCTGACATCCTCCGCGCCAGGCCCGGCAGCGGCCCCGCCGGCGCGTCGGTCCCCGATCGCCAGCAGCAGGATCGCCGCGCCCGATGCCAGCAGCGCGAAGCCGAAATAGATGAGGGCAAGCGGCAAGCCCTGCGCCGCGAGCGCCCCGCCCAATGGTGCCGCCAGACCCAGACCGGCCATCTGGGCGCCCGAGAGATAGGTGAGATCGCGAATCCGCTCCCCGGCTGCGACACGGGCGATGATCGGCAGCGGGGCGAGGATGTAGAACAGCGACCAGGCGATCCCGATCAGCGCACCGCCCATGAGATGACTGCCCGCCACCCGCCCGGTCAGCGCGAAAGCCACCATCGCCAGCGCCATGACCATACCCGCCAGCGCAAGGCAGCGGATCGTGCCGATGCGGGCTGCGAGCCGCCCGGCGACGAGGGCGACGGCGATGGTGAACACGGTTCCCGTCGTCACCGCGATCCCCGCCAGCGCGGGGTCGCGCCCCTGCACGCGCAGATGCTCCGCCAGCAGGAAGGTGGCACCGTAGCAGGCAGCGAGGCTGATCCCGGAGACGAGCAGTGCGATCAGCATCGCACCCGGCATGCGCGTCGGTGCGGATCGGGTATCACCCTCAGGCATGCTGTCTTCAGGCATGCTCATGATCGCCTCCGGCTACGTCATGGCGTGAGCGCGTCGAGGGCCGCCCGGGTCAGGGGCGGGCCGTCACGACGCGGAAGGGCTGAGCCAGCGCGCGTTGCCGGGCGGGCGAAATCGGCGCATCGCGGAGCACCGTCCAGACCGGCCGCCTGCCAAAGCTCCTGCGCGAGGCGCGGCATGACGGGGCTTGCGAGTATGGCGAAGCCGCGCATCCAGGCCTGCGCCTGTGCCGGTGTCGCGATCGCCTCACCGAGCGCCAGCGCGGCATCGAGGGTCGCGGCGAACCGGCGAAGACGCAGACCATCGCCGGCGAGGCAATCATGCTGGGTTTGCAGGAGATCGCGCATCGTCGCCCCGATTCCGGGATCGGGACAGGGATCGGGATCCTGCGCGGCCTCTGCGTCTGACGTGAGGATCGCGGCGAGCGCGTGCAGCCGGTGATCGAGCGTCGCACGCACGCGCTCATGGAAGGCGACGCATTCCGCGCGCACGAAATTCCCCGCCGCCTCTTCCGGCGCAATGCTGCACAGATACCAGCGCAGGATATCGGTATCGAGCCCGCAAACGCCTTCGAGATCGTGCGACCAGATCACGTGGCCCCGGCTCGTGGAGAACTTCTCGCCGTCGAGATGCAGGAAATGGTTGAAATAGATCCGGTCGAAGCTGCGATAGCGCGTCTGGGCCAGGGCGCAGCCGGTCACGCCGGCCAGCATGGGCACGGTGTTGTCGATCGCCGTGGCGCCGATGAGCAGGGCGGGATGACCGGCCTCGAACGGGTTGCCCCCGCCCGCATCCGCCAGATATGCGCCGAGCAGGAGGTGGTGGGCATAGAGCAGCGAGGAATAGCTGAACAGGATCTGCCTGTCGCAAAAGCGGCGATCATCCCATGCGAGCCCGTGCAGGCCCGGTACGGTGAGGCGCATCTCGGGCCGGGAATTGTCGAGGAAGCGCTGCGCCACCGCCCGGAAGGGCGCCTCGATCCGCATTCGCGCCCAGCTCTGGGCAAGCGCGTCGACCGGGTTCAGGTCGAGATAGAGGCAGGTGCTGTCGACGAAACCGGTGATGTTGCCGCGTCGCGAGCGCGGCTGCGGCGCCTCGGCGGGCGAATAATGCGCACCACAGGCCTCGCAGAAGAAACTGCCCGAGGGCGCCCCACAGGCGGGGCAGTTGCAGGCGAACCAGCCACCGATGCAGAAACGCTCCTCGATCGGCGCAGCGCCCGCTTCGAAATCCGCGACCGGGGCATCGTCGACCGGCAGCTTTTCCCGGCGTGCCACGACCTTGCCGCCGGCATCGAGCGCTGCGGCGAGCGACCCGGCCACGTCGAAAAAGCGCGCCAGCACCGCCGGATCGCCGGTATCGGGAAACATGTCGAAGGTGATGTCGAGTGCGGCGAGCCCTTTCGCGATCAGGCGATCGTTCTCACGCGCGAAGGCTGCCGGATCGCGCCCCAGCGCCCGCGCCTTGACGACGACATGGTTTTCGAAATGATCATTGCTCAACACCTGCCGCACCCGATGCCCGGCGCGTCGACAGGCCCTTGCGAGCACATCCATGCGCAGGAACGGGCCGCCGGCATGGCCCAGATGGGCCGGGCCGTTGGCCGTGAGATTGACCGGCGAGATGACGATATCGGCAGTTTTTTCGACACCCTCACCGAGCGCCGGAAATGGGACGGGCATCAGAAATGTCCTCGTTCATGACCCGCAGCAGCCGGATTTTCGACCTGGTCATCACGACCATGATACAATTTTTGATATATATTACAAGTGGAGGCACCCAAAGGCTGCTTGAATGTCGTAAACTAACCGTTCCGCTGATGCAGTACCGGCAGGTTCCGTTGCGGGCGAAATCAGCAAATAGGCCTGCGGCAACGCCCGGAAAGCAGTCGTATCCGGGTCCGTTTCTTGAGGCATGCAGTGCGTTTTTTGACGCGAATGCGCATTCTGTGGCGGATATAAACGGTTTCTTGATGACTTTGGCACACGTTAATCGGGCGTAATGCTCAATCATTACCCTCGGGGTTGCGAGGCATGGATTTCGAAACGGGTAAGAACGGCTGCTGCGACGAGACGGAATCCGCCCGGCTGCACGTGCTGCATGCATGCGGCATCCTGGATACCCCGCCCGAGCCGGAATTCGACGACATTGCCCGGCTCGCAGCCGAAATCTGCGCCGCGCCGATCGCCGTGGTGAACTTCGTCGATGCCGAGCGGCAATGGTTCAAGGCCACGGTCGGGCTCGAGACTCGCGAGATGGCACGGGATGTCTCGATCTGCACCCATGCGATTCTCGAGACGGGTCTGTATGTCGTTCCCGACACGCTGGATTCGCCCGTGTTTCGCGACAACCCCTTCGTGCTGGGCGAACCGTATCTGCGCTTCTATGCCGGCGCGGTGTTGCGCACCGATGCCGGGCTGCCGCTGGGCACCCTGTGCGTGCTCGATTACAAACCGCGCCCGCAGGGTCTGACGGCGACGCAGGAGCGGACCCTGCGCGCCCTTGCCCAATCCGTCATGCGCCTCGTCGATCTGCGCCTGAAGCATGCACAGGCGCGGATGCGCGAGGAGCGGTTCCGCAATCTCGCCGATCGCATTCCCCAAATGGTCTGGTCCGCTGATGCGAAGGGCCGGCTGGATTACGCCAATCGCCGCGTTCTCGAGGCCTTCGGCCTCGATTCCGGGAGCATGACCGGCGCCGCCTGGCGCGCTGCCCTGCATCCCGAGGATCGCGCCCGCACGGATGCGGCCTGGCGCGAAAGCCTCGCATCGGGCACGCCCTACAGCGTGGAGCATCGCATCCATCACCGTGACGGCGGTTATCGCTGGGTGCTCAGCCGGGCCCTGCCCGAGCGTGACGAGACCGGGCAGATCCGCGCCTGGTTCGGCAGTTCCACCGATATCGATGACGGCAAACGCGCCGAGCTGGCGCTCACCGAGAGCGAGGCGCGCTACAAGGCCCTCACCCGGGCCGGTGCCGCCATCGTCTGGCGCGCGACACCGGATGGCAGCATTCACCACAGCATCGGCTGGGACGAACTGACCGGCCAGAACCCGGAGGATTATCGCGGCGAGGGCTGGCTTGAGGCCGTTCATCCCGATGATCGCGACAAGGTCCGCGCGAACATCGCGCAGACGTCCGGACGTCCTGCCCCGCGCAGCAACGAATACCGCCTGCGCCATCGCGACGGCAGCTATCGCTGGATGTTCGCGCGCGCCATACCGCTCCTCGACGAGGCGGGCGCCGTGCGCGAATGGGTCGGGAC
>PXAW01000304.1 GCA_003567055.1 Hyphomicrobiales bacterium | reverse complement strand
TCTGCGAACGGGCCGGCGGCCCTGCCGCAGGATGCGCTGGCGCCTTTCGTTGATCCGTTGACGATCCCGCCGCGGGCGGAGCCGGTGGGGGAGCATGAGGGGCGGCCGCTCTACGAGGTCACCATGAAGATGGTCTCGCAGAAGGTGCATCGCGATCTGCCGGCGACGCCCGTCTTCGCCTATGACGGGATCTGGCCGGGGCCGACCTTCGACATCCCGGTCGACCAGCCCATCGCCGTGAACTGGGTGAATGCGCTGCCGGAGGAGTATCCCGACTGGCTGCCCGTCGAGATCGGGCATCATGTGCCGGACAAGGTGGTGCGCACGGTGGTGCATCTGCATGGCGGGATCACGCCGAGCGTGCATGACGGCTATCCGGAATGGATGTGGGATCCGGGCGAGGCGGCGCTTTACGAATATCCCAATCTCGACCACCAGGGCGACGGCGCCATGCTCTGGTATCACGACCACGCCATGGGCAATACGCGCCTGAACGTCTATGCCGGGCTGCAGGGCTTCTACCTCCTGCGCAACCGCGAGAAGGAGGAGGCGCTCGGCCTGCCTTCAGGCGATTACGAGATCCCGCTCGTCTTGCAGGATCGCAATTTCGCGGAAGACGGCAGCCTCGTCTATGACGGGGTGTGCCGCAATTTCGGCATCGTGAACGGCACGGTCTTTCCCTACAAGGAGATCGAGCCGCGCCGCTATCGCTTCCGCATCCTCAACGGCGCCAATTTCCGCATCATGCGGCTCGCCTTGTCGAACGGGGCGAAGATGTCGGTGATCGGGGTCGATGACGGGTTTCTCTCGCAGACGGTGGAGACGGATGAGCTCCTGCTCGCGCCGGCGGAGCGCGCGGATGTGATCATCGATTTCACCGACATGGCGGGCGAGGAGATCACGCTCCTGAACACGACCTCGTGCTTTGGCCCGCAGCGCGAGCAGAATACCCGCTCGGGTGATACCGAGCTGCCGTATCTGATGCAGTTCCGCGTCAGTGACAGCGTCTCGGAGCCCGATACCAGCGCCATCCCGGCCAATCCGGTCGCGGAGGAGGGTGAGATCGAGCGGCTTCTGGCTGCGGCCACGGTGACGCGTGACATCACCCTCGACAATCCGGAGGGCTTCACCTTCCTGCTCGAGAACAAGGGCTTCGACGCCCCCGTCTCGATCGAGCCGCATCTGGGCGATACCGAGATCTGGAACCTGGTCAATCTGACCGATGAAGCGCATCCCATCCATGTGCATCTGATCAGCTACCGCATCGTCGAGCGCATTCCCTTCCGCGAGAACGGGGTCGAGGATTACATCGCCGATCGCGATGCCGGGACGCTCGCGCCGCTGGAGAGCTATCTCGACATGGATGGCGCAATTCCCGCCCCCGCCGTCGAGCGCGGCCCGAAGGACGTGGCGCTCGCGCCCTTCGACCATGTCACGCGGATCGTGATGGAATGGTATGGCTTCGAAGGGCTCTACGTGATCCACTGCCATATCCTCGAACATGAGGATGATGACATGATGCGCCCGATCCGGGTGCTCGCCGCGCGCGAGGAGTAGCAGCATCGAAACGAGGGGGCGCAGATGAGCAGCACGGGCCGGCACAGACAGACGAGCCTGACGATTCGCAGCGATGGGCCGGGACTTACCGAGTTCACGCCGATCGTCTCGCTCTTCGTGCGCGAAAGCGGCATCGAGACCGGTTTGTTGACGCTGTTCGTGCGCCATACCTCATGCTCGCTGCTGATCCAGGAGAATGCCGACCCGGATGTCCGCGCCGATCTGCAGGAATTCTTCGCCCGCCTCGTGCCCGAGGGGATGGAATGGGTGGTGCACTCGATCGAGGGGCCCGACGACATGCCGGCCCATATCAAGGCGGCGCTGACGCAGACATCGCTGTCGATCCCGATCATGGATGGCAAGCTCGCACTCGGCACCTGGCAGGGCATCTACCTGTTCGAGCATCGTGCAGCGGCCCATGACCGTGAGGTGCTGCTTCATATTTCGGCATGATGCAAAAACGTGCATAGATGCCCATCCCGCTTTTAGCTTTCATGCAAGACGAGCGTGAAATCGGGTATTTTCAGGCCTGACGCGCCGGCCATCCCATTGGATTGACATGATTTCGCCATCAATGCCGGCCGGCTTCCCTTGTTTCGTCATCATTTGACGCAGGGAAGCGAAATCTCTCTAATCGGGACAGGAGGCGGGTGGCTTGAACCATCCGTGACATCCGGGGCCGCAAGAAGCCCGCGAAAGCGAAAAACGAGTCCAGAAACCAGAGGGACGATCATGATCCAGAAAAAGACAGGGCGCGCGCTCGCCACGACCGCATTGGCACTTCTGCTGAGCGCCGGCGTCGTCGCGATGCAGCCGCAGGACGCCAAGGCCGAGCCGCAGCGCGGCGGGACCGTGCAGCTCGCCGTCACCCCGGAGCCGCCGAGCCTGATGCTCGGCCTGTTCCAGAACGGCCCCACCCAGATGATCGCGGGCGATATCTACGAATCGCTCCTGCGCTATGACACCGATCTCACGCCGCAGCCCTCGCTGGCGGAGAGCTGGGAGATCTCGGACGACCAGCTCGTCTACACCTTCAAGCTGCGCGAGGGCGTGCTGTGGCACGACGGCGAGCCGTTTACCGCCGATGACGTGATCTTCTCGCTCGACGTCTTCCTGCGCGAGGTGCATCCGCGCTGGCGCCCGACAGTCAACGCGCAGGTCGCCTCCATCGAGAAGACCGGCGATTACGAAGTGACGATCACGCTCAACGAGCCCTTCGAGCCGATCATGCTGAGCTTCGAGGTCGGCACCACGCCGATGATCCCCAGGCACATCTACGAGGGCACCGATTACCGCGCCAATCCGATGAATGCGACGCCGATCGGCACCGGGCCGATGAAGTTCGTCGAATGGGATAGCGGCTCCTACGTGCATCTGGAGCGCAACGAGGATTATTATCTCGAAGGCCGTCCCTATATCGACGAGGTCTATTACCGCTTCATCCCGGATGCCGCCTCGCGTGCGGTGGCGTTCGAGACCGGCACGATCGACGTGCTGACCGGCGGTTCGGTCGAAATCTTCGACGTGCCGCGGCTCGAGCAGCAGGACAATGTCTGCGTCACCACGGCGGGCTGGGAAATGTTCTCGCCGCATGCCTGGGTCGCGCTCAATGTGCGTGAGGGCGCGCTCGCGGAAAAGAGCTTCCGCCAGGCGATGATGCACGCCATTGACCGGGATTTCGCCCGCGACGTGGTCTGGTCCGGCTTCGGCACGGTCGCCAACAGCCCGATCTCCTCGCGCACGCTGTTCCACTCCACCGATCTGCCGGAATATGCGTTCGATCCCGATCGCGCCCGCGAGCTGATCGCGGAATCGAGCTATGACGGTGAGACCATCGACTTCCTGGTGCTGCCTTACGGCGAGACCTGGACGCGCTGGGCCGAGGCCACGCGGCAGAATCTGGAAGACGTGGGCATCAACATGAACCTCGTCACCACGGATGTGGCCGGCTGGTCGGAGCGCGTGGGCAGCTTCAACTTCCAGATGACCCACAACTTCCTCTATCAGTACGGTGATCCGGCGCTGGGCGTCTCGCGCTCCTACGTGTCGAGCAACATCGTGCAGGGCAACCCGTTCTCCAACGTGATGGGCTATGCCAACGAGGAGGTCGACCGGCTCTTTGCCGAGGCGGCCAATGCAGCGTCCGAGGATCGCCCGGCGCTCTATCAGCGGGTGCAGGAGATCCTCGTGGACGAGCTGCCGGTGCTGTGGATGATCGAGATGGACTTCCCGACCGTCTATCGCTGCGATCTGCAGGATTTCATCACCACGGCGATCGGTGTCAACGACACCTTCCGCGACGCCTGGCTGCAGCAGTAAGCAGCTGATTGCTCGAAGCTTCCGGGGCCGCAATCGCCCCGGAAGCGCTCCCTGCACGCCGTTCTTGCGGCGCTACCGGCTTCAATCAGCGTGGGTGACAGATGCCTCTTTTGCGCTTCATCGCGGGGCGGCTGGTCAAGGGCGTCATCGTCCTGATCGCCATCGCGACCATGAACTTCTTTCTCATACGCGCCGCGCCGGGCGATCCGGCCTCGGTGCTCGCCGGCGAGGCGGGGGCGGCGGACGAGGAATTCCTGCGGCAATTGCGCGAGCAGTTCGGCCTCGATCAGCCGATCATGACGCAGCTCTGGATCTATCTGACCGACATCATCACCCTCGATCTCGGCTTTTCCTATCGCCAGGGACGCCCGGTGCTCGAACTGATCATGGAGCGCCTGCCGGCGACGCTGCTGCTGACCGGTGCGGCCTTCATCTTCTCGCTGACGCTCGGCATCATCTTCGGCATCCTCGCCGCGCGCAGGGTCGGCAAATGGTCCGACACGGCGATCACCACCGGGGCGCTGTTCTTCTATGCGACGCCGCTGTTCTGGATCGCGCTGATGAGCCAGATCATCTTCGCGCTCTGGCTCGGCTGGCTGCCCAATACGGGCTTTCGTACGATCGGGGCGGGCTATACCGGCCTGCGCCACGCGCTGGATGTGGGCATGCACCTGATCCTGCCGGCGACCACGCTGGGGCTGTTCTTCACCGCGCTCTATACGCGCATGATGCGCGCCTCGATGCTGGAGATCGCGGGCTCGGATTTCGTCAAGACCGCCCGGGCGAAGGGCGTTCCGGAAGGGCGCATCGTGCGCCGGCATATCGCGCGCAACGCCATCCTGCCGGTGGTGACCCTGGCCGGCCTCCAGGCCGGGCAGATCGTCGGCGGCGCGGTGCTGACGGAGACGGTGTTCGGCTGGCCGGGAATCGGGCGGCTGATGTTCGAGGCGCTGGCGCAACGTGACTATCAGGTGCTGCTCGGCGTGTTCTTCGTCTCCTCCGCCATGGTGGTTTTGTTCAACCTGATTACGGATGTCGTCTATCGCGTGGCCGATCCGCGCATCGAGGTGGGACGATGAAGGCATTCTTCAAACGCTTTGCCCGCAACAAGGGCGCGGTGGTCGGCCTGATCATTCTGGCGATCATCCTCGCAGCGGCGATTCTCGCCCCGGTCCTGTATCCGACATCGCCATGGCGGATGGTGACGCGCCCGTTCCTGCCGCCGATGTCGCCGGGCGGGTTCTGGCTCGGCACCGATGCGCTGGGGCGCGACGTCGCCTCCGGAATCATGCACGGGGCCCGCGTTTCGCTGATCATCGGGCTCGTCTCGACCCTGACGGCGCTGGCGATCGGGATCCCGATCGGTGCGCTCGCGGGATATTTCGGCGGGCTGATCGATGATGCGCTGATGCGCTTCACCGAGTTCTTCCAGACCATCCCCGCCTTCGCGCTCGCCATCGTCATCGTGGCGATCCTGCAACCGTCGCTGTATTCGATCGTGCTCGCCATCGCCATCGTCTCCTGGCCGCCGGTGGCGCGTCTGGTGCGCGGGGAGGTATTGTCGTTGCGCACGCGCGAATATGTGCAGGCCTCGATCGTGATCGGGCAATCGACCTCGCGGATCATCCTGACGCAGGTCCTGCCCAACACGATCGCGCCGATCACGGTGATGGCCTCGATCATGGTCGCCTCGGCGATCCTGCTCGAATCGGCGCTCTCCTTCCTCGGGCTGGGAGATCCCAACATGATGACCTGGGGCTACATGATCGGCGCCGGGCGTACGCGCCTGATCGAGGCCTGGTGGATCAGCTTCTTCCCCGGTGTGGCGATCTTCCTCACGGTGCTCGCCCTCAACCTGGTGGGTGAGGGGCTCAACGACGCGCTCAATCCGCGTCTCTCGCGGGAGGGTGGCTGATGAGCGTCCTGACGATCGACAATCTCTCCCTCGCTCTTCCGAAACTCGCCGATCGCGCCCATGCGGTGCAGGGGCTCAGCCTCTCGATCGATGCCGGCGAGACCTTGTGTGTCGTGGGCGAATCGGGCTCGGGGAAATCGATGACGGCGCATGCCGTGATCGGGCTCCTGCCCAACGCCGTGAAACCGGCGGGCGGCTCGATCAAGCTCGCCGGGCGCGAGCTCATCGGGCTCACCGAAGGTGAGATGCGCAAGCTGCGCGGACGCGATGTCGGCATGATCTTCCAGGAGCAGATGACCTCGCTCAATCCGGTCATGCGGATATCCGACCAGATCCTCGAGACCTTCGAATCGCATCGCATGTTCGATGCGCAGCAACGCATGCGGCGCACCTTCGAACTGCTCGAGGAAGTCGGGCTGCCCGATCCGAAGCACATCGCGCGGGCTTTCCCGCACGAACTCTCCGGCGGCCAGCGCCAGCGCGTGATGATCGCCGTGGCGCTCGCGCTGGAGCCCAAGCTCCTCATCGCCGACGAGCCGACCACGGCGCTCGACGTGACGACGCAGGCGCAGATTCTCAAGCTGGTAGATGAATTGCGTCACAAGCATGGGACGGCGGTCTTGTTCATCACCCATGATTTCGGCGTCGTGGCCGAGATCGCCGATGACGTCGCCGTGTTGCAGAACGGGCTGTGCGTCGAGAGCGGTCGCGCGCAGGAGGTGCTGCAAAATCCCACCCACGATTATACAAAGCGCCTGCTCGCGGCGGTTCCCTCGCTGACGCCGCCGCCGCCCAAGGATCTCTCGGGCGAACCGGATGCGCTGATCGTGCGCAATCTGCAAAAGACCTATGGCGGACGCGGTTTCTTCAGCGGGGGCTCGCGCAAGGTGGTGGCGGCGAAGGATGTCGCATTCACCATCAAGCGTGGCGAGACGCTCGGGCTCGTGGGCGAATCCGGCTCCGGCAAATCCACGGTCGGACGCTGCATCCTGCGCCTGACCGAGCCCGATGACGGCTATATCAAGGTCGGCGATACTGAGTTCCACGGCGTGCCGCCGCGCCAGCTGCGGCCCTTGCGCAAGCGCATCCAGATGGTCTTCCAGGATCCTTACGCCTCGCTCAACCCGCGCCGCACCGCCGGGCGGATCATCGCCGAGGGACCGGAGGCGCAGGGCGTCCCGCGCGCGGATGCGGAGAAGCGTGCCCGCGAATTGCTCGAACTGGTCGGTCTCGGCGCGTCATCGGCCGAGCGCTATCCGCACGAATTCTCCGGCGGTCAGCGCCAGCGCATCGGCATCGCCCGTGCGCTCGCCCTCGACCCGGACGTGCTGGTGGCGGACGAGCCCGTCTCGGCGCTCGATGTGTCGGTGCAGGCCCAGATCCTCGATCTGATCCAGGATCTGCAGAAGCGGCTGGGGCTGGCCATCCTCTTCGTCACCCACGATCTGCGCGTGGCGGCGCAGGTCTGTGACCGGATCGCGGTGATGCAGCGCGGCGAGATCGTCGAGCTCGAGCCGACGGCAAAGCTCTTCGAGAACCCCAAACACCCCTATACCCGCTCGCTGCTCGCGGCGGTACCGGGTGCGCATGCGAAGATGGCGGCGGCGTGAAGGGCCTCGCGCTGCGCCTTCACCGGGCGCGGCGCATGGCTTTCAGATGCATGTTCAGACCGCTTCGGCCTGCTCCACGGCGATGGATGCGGCTTCCTCGCGCAGCTTCGCCTTCTGGACCTTGCCGGTCGAGGAGGCGGGCAGTGCCGGCAGCGCGATGATGCGGGTGGGGCGCTTGTAGGGGGCCATACGTTCGGCGCAGAAGGCGCGCATCTCCCGCTCGTCGAAATCCGCACCGGGTCGCAGCTGGACGAAGGCCCAGACTTCCTCATTGCCCTCGACATTGCGTCCGACCACGGCGGTGAGGGTCACATCGGGATGACCCGCGATCACGCCCTCGATCTCTTCGGGATAGACGTTGAAGCCCGAGCGGATGATCAGGTCCTTGGCGCGCCCGACGATGTAAAGCGCGCCGTCCTCGCCGAAACGGGCGAGATCGCCGGTATCGAACCAGCCATCGGCGCTTTTCACCCGGTCGGTGAGTTCCTTGTTGCGATAATAGCCGAGCATCACGGTCGGGCCGCGCACCTGGAGCGTGCCGATCTCGCCGGCGGGGAGGGGGGCGCCTTCGCCATCGACGGTGCGCGCCTCGATCCCGGGCAGGAGCGGGCCGGTCGCGTCGTCGCTGCGCGGGGCGTCCATGCGCGTCTGCGAGACGGTCGGGGAGAGCTCGGTCATGCCGTAGCCGTTATGCAGCGAAACGCCCAAAGCCGCCTCGACGCGGGTCTTGAGCGCGAGATCGAGCGGCGAGCCGCCGGCGGAAGCATAGCGCAGGGCCGGCGCCTCGATCGGGCGTCCGGTCTGGCGGGCATGCTCGATGAGCCGGGCGAACATGGCGGGTACGCCCTGGAAGACGGTGAGTTCCTCGTCGCGCAGCAGGCGCAGCGCTTCCGAGGGATCGAAAC
>PXAW01000547.1 GCA_003567055.1 Hyphomicrobiales bacterium | reverse complement strand
TTGAAATCGACGAGGCGGATGCCGACGCCGAGGAAGAGGCCGGAGAGAAAGTCGTTGACGCGGATGGCGAGCGCCATGATGTCGTCGATCTCCTGCGGCGTCGCCCAGCCGAAGGCGGTGATGTGCTCTTCCGAGACCATCGGATCGTCGAGCTTGTCGCTTTTATAGTAGAACTCGATGATCGAGCGCGGCAGCTGGGTGCCTTCCTCGATGCCGAGCCGCTTGGCGAGCGATCCGGCGGCGACGTTGCGCACCACCACTTCGAGCGGGATGATCTCGACTTCGCGGATCAGCTGCTCGCGCATGTTCAGGCGGCGGATGAAGTGCGTGGGAACGCCGATATCATTGAGGTTCTGGAAGACGAACTCGCTGATACGGTTGTTCAGGACGCCCTTCCCGTCGACGATTTCGTGTTTCTTGGCATTGAAGGCGGTGGCGTCGTCCTTGAAGTGCTGGATGAGCGTTCCGGGTTCGGGCCCCTCGAAGAGGACCTTGGCCTTGCCCTCGTATATGCGACGGCGGCGATTCATGGGCGTATACCGTGTTTGTTGAAGTCCGTGGACGGAAAGCGGCTCCTGGTAACGATCGGCTGCGCGGGGCGAAATTCCGGCGCGGTCGAACGGCTGGAGGCCGCCCGCTGGCGCGCAACCTATATGATCGCACGGCAATGCACAACGAAGCTTTCGCACAGCGCTGCGGATTGTCGGGAATCGGCGCCCATCCGCAACGACACGGGTGGCGTGGGCGGGCACGGGGAGCTATACCCGATTCCACAAGGGCGGCATTCGCAGCCGCCGCATCGAGCCCGAACCAACGAGCAGACCATGACCACATTCGACGACCGCAAGGATGCCTTCGAGAACAAGTTCGCGCATGACGAGGAACTCCGCTTCAAGGCACTGGCCCGCCGCAACAAGCTCCTGGGCCTCTGGGCAGCCGAGAAGCTCGGCAAGAGCGGCGCCGAGGCGGAGGAATACGCCAAGAGCGTCGTGCTCGCCGATTTCGAGGAGCCCGGCGACGAGGACGTCTTCCGCAAGGTGCGCGGCGATCTCGACGCTTCGGTGAGCGATCAGGAGATCCGCAGCCAGATGGTGGCGCTCCTGGCCCAGGCGGCGGAATCCGTACAGAAGGGGGGCTGATCCCTCGGCTGCCGGCTGCCGGCTGCGTTGGCAGAGCGATTTCGGACAAGGCCGGCTGGGAAGTCCCGCGCATTCACCGGCAGCGGGTTTCGCGGGATGATGCGATATCGTCAGGCCCTGCGGCACCGGTGTGCTTCGGCGCGTGCCGGGTGCACGAGGTGGTGTCATGGTTCGAATTCAGGAGAGGCAGCCGATGAATCGCGAGAAGCTCGAAGCCTTGCGCGCCCGCTACGGTAACGCGAAGGGCGGGGACATCTTCGATCCCGATTTCCGCCGCGTCGCCGATACCCAGTTCCGTGACGGCGAGAATCGCGCCTGGCCCTTCATGAATCCGGGCACGCTGCTCGATGCACCCTATCGCCCCGACGCCGCGCGCGAGGGCTATGCCGATCTCGATGTGGCGCTCGTCGGCGTGCCGATGGATCTCGGCGTAACGAACCGCAGCGGCGCCCGCTTCGGCCCGCGCGCGGTGCGCAATGTCGAGCGGGTCGGTCCGTATGAACATGTCTTCAAGGCTTCCCCGGTATATGAATTGCGGGTCGCCGATATCGGCGACGTGCCGATGCGCAGCCGCTATTCGCTGGAGCAGTGCCATGGCGATATCGAGGCCTGCTTCATTGCGATCGACGATGCGGGCGTGCGCCCGCTCTCGGTCGGCGGGGACCATTCGATCAGCTTGCCGATCCTGAAGGCGCTCGGGCGCGATCGCCCGCTCGGCATGATCCATATCGATGCCCATTGCGACACGTCCGGCGAGTTCGAGGGCGCGAAATTCCACCATGGCGGGCCGTTCCGGCAGGCGGTGCTGGAAGGCGTGCTCGACCCCGAGCGCACCGTGCAGATCGGCATTCGCGGCGCGGCGGAATGGCTGTGGGAATTCTCCTACGAATCCGGCATGCGCGTCATCCATGCCGAGGAGATCGACACGCTCGGCATTCCCGAGGTGATCCGCCAGGCCCGGGAGGTCGTCGGCGACGGGCCGGTCTATGTCAGTTTCGACATCGATTCGATCGATCCCGCCTTCGCGCCGGGGACCGGCACGCCGGAAGTCGGCGGGCTCACGCCGCGCGAGGTGCTGGCCATGATGCGCGGCTTTGCCGGGCTTGATGTCATCGGCGGCGACGTGGTCGAGGTGGCGCCGCAATATGACGCGACCAGCAACACCGCCCATGTCGCGGCACAGATGGCGCTCGAAATCCTGTGCCTGATGGCCCGCGCGCCCTCGATGCGCCAGCCCTGAAGGGCTGGGCGCGCCCCTCAGAGCGGGACGCGATAATAGCCCAGAGCCTCCGCGAGCTCATTTTCCTCATAGCCGAAATGCGAGGCGACGACCTTGTGCAGCGCGTCGAAGACAGCGCGGACATCCTTCAGCGCCTGCGGCGAAGGCGCGCGCATGATGGCAATGGCCGCCTGTTCGAGGCGTTCGAGCAGGGTGTGGACGATTTCGTGCTCCTGCGAGAGCCGGTCGATCACGGCTTTCAACCCGGCGCTCTGCTCACGCAGCCGGGGAAAGATCTCCTGATCCTCGATGGTGTGGTGCAGGGTGAGCATCTGGCATTCCTGCCCGCACAGGGTGCCGACGCGGCGGAAATTATCCAGCATCGCCATGTTGCCGATGTCGCGCGCGAGCGCCCCGGCATCGCCGTTGCCTTGTTCGAGCGCGCTGATCGCGCGGGCGATCATCGCCATCTGCTGCAGATGAAACCGATGGAACAGGGATAGCCGCCGGCCATGCGCCCGATCAGCCTCCGTCGCATCGGGGATGGCGGGGGCGCGGGGGCGGGTATCGTCGTCGAGAAAGGCAATATCGTCGATCAAGGCAGTGTCATCCCGGTTGGAACTCGCAGCATTGCGTCATCAGCATGAGGCGCGGGCACAAGACGCGGCAGCGCGGTCATGGCGCGACCGGTAATCACATCTGGCTTGCAGGTTTGCCTTGCAGGTCTGACATGAAGGTTTGCCCCGATTGCGGCGGTGATGAACGCATCACCCGACGTAATGTCCGAAAACGCGCCTGTCGATCGATGATTCGGCAAGAGTGCCAATGCATGATCGCAAACAAGCGCATTGATGCAGGGAGTTCTCCGAGTTTTTACGTATTTTTAAGCCGGAGGTTGTTGATTTCTGCTGAGAGAGCAGGAGAATTCATAAATAAATATAAAAAACGATCCAAATTCTTCTGTTTTTTAATTTATCTGATCGAGGGCACTCCATGTTGAGCAGAATGAAACTCGCGTCGCGGATCGTCGCGCTGGTCGTTGTTGCGGTCTTCGTCACCGCCGGCGGCATGTTCCTGGCCACTTCCACCGAGCTCTCGCAGCAGCTGGAGACGCGTGAATACGAGACGGGCCGGGATCACATCCGCACCCTCGGCGTGATCTTCAGTGATCGCATGGACGGTGCGCAGGTCGATATTCGCGAGGGCGCGCTCGTGCGGGCCGTCAGCCCGTCGCTGATCGGCTTCGATGATCATTCCATCGTCGATACGACTTCGCTCCTGACCGGTGGTGTCGCCACCGTCTTCGCCATGGACCCGGCCGAGAACAATTTCATCCGCCGCTCGACCACCCTGCGCAAGGAGAATGGTGAGCGCGCCTTCGGCACCTATCTCGATCCCGGCCATCCGGCCCAGGATGTGGTGCGCGCCGGGCAGACCTATGTCGGGCCCGCCACCCTGTTCGGACGTGAATACGTCACCGTCTACCATCCGACCGTCGATGCGCAGAGCGGCGCGGTGAACGGCATCCTGTTCATCGGCCTGCATGTCGAGCCGCTTCTCGCGGCGCAGGCGGGCGCGACCCGCACCATGCTGATCGCCGCCTTCCTGCTCGCCCTCGTGGTGACCGGGGCTGCGGCCTATGCCGCAAAGCGCGTGTTCCGCCCGCTCAACCAGATCTCGCAGCGTGTGAAAGCGCTGGCCGAGAACGATCTCGACACGCCGATCCCGCATCGTGAGCGTGGCGACGAGATCGGCGATGTCGCCCGCGCCCTCGAAATCCTGCGCGACAACAGCGCCACCGGCGCCGCGATCCGCAGGGAGCGCGAGGAAGCGGAGGCGCGCACGCAGGAGCTGCGGGCCCGACGCGATGCGGCCATCGAGGATTTCCGTCGCAACGCCGCCGCGAAGCTGGGCGAACTGACGGCCAATATGGCGAGCCTGCGCGAGCGCGCGGCAGATCTCACGGAAGTCGCTTCCGATTCCGCCGAAGCGATCAACAACGCCACCGGCGGATCGCAGGAAACGGCTTCGAATGTCGGCACCGTGGCGAGCGCGGCGGAGGAGCTCTCTGCATCGATCTCGGAGATCTCGGGCCAGCTGGAACGGGCGCGCGAGGTTGTCGAGCACGGGCTGAGCGATACCGAAGCCACCAACACGCAGATCTCGGGCCTGGCCGAGGCGGCCCAGCGCATCGGCGATGTGGTCGATCTGATCCGCTCCATCGCGGACCAGACCAACCTGCTCGCCCTCAACGCCACCATCGAGGCGGCGCGCGCGGGTGAGGCGGGCAAGGGCTTTGCCGTGGTCGCCGCGGAAGTGAAGACGCTCGCCACCCAGACGGCGAATGCCACCGAGGAGATCGCCAAGCAGATCGCCGGCATCCAGACCTCGACGGGCAGCGCGGTCAGCGCGATCCAGCAGATCACCGAGCGCATGCGCGAGATCAACAGCGCCACCGTGACCATCGCCTCGGCGATGACCCAGCAGGGCGCGGCGACGGCCGAGATCTCCCGGAACGTCCAGCATGCGGCGAAGGGCACCGACGACGTCACCCAGGGGCTGGGCAAGGTCGCCGCCGCCGCCGAGCGCACCAGCGGTTCCGCCGACACCGTTCGCCAGGCCTCCGAATCGGCCGACAAGCTCACCGCGAGCCTGCAGAAGGAAATCGACGTCTTCCTCGATCGCGTCGCGGCCTGAGCAGCGCGCCTTGACCAACCGACCAGAAGCGCGGAGCACCCTGTGGCTCCGCGCTTTTTCTTGGGTTGCGCGTTCTTCGGTTGCGCGTGTTCCCCAGCGGAAAGAACCAAGGCCCCGTTGGCAGCGGCGATTTCCTGCCCCATCATGAAGCTCAGACGATCAGGAACGGGGAATGGTGGCGCATCATGGCGGGTCAGGAAACAGCAGCGCACGGGAATGGTCCAGGCCGGGCGATCCGCTTCACCCGCAACGGCGTGCCCTGCGAAGTTGCCGATTTTCATCCGCGTACCACGCTGCTCGATTATCTGCGCGAGCAGATGCGCGCGCTCGGCACCAAGGAGGGTTGCGGGGAGGGCGATTGCGGCGCCTGCACCGTCGCGCTCGGGCGGATGCGGGACGGGCGTCTCGTCTATGAGCCGATCAATGCCTGCATCCTGCTGCTCGGCCAGATCCACGGTGCGGATCTCGTCACGGTCGAAGATCTCGCGCAGGGCGGCGCGCTGCATCCGGTCCAGGAAGCGATGGTCGCCCATCACGGTTCGCAATGCGGCTTCTGCACGCCGGGCATCGTGATGAGCCTGTTCGTCCTGCATGAGGAAGGGCCGCGCCCGCTCGACAAGGCGATGATCGACGATGCGCTCGCGGGCAATCTGTGCCGCTGCACCGGCTATCGCCCGATCCGCGACGCGGCGCGGGCTGCCAGCGCGGAGGCTTCCGCGACGGCGTTCTCCGCCAGCCGGACCGATCGCGCGGCGGCGCTCTCGGCGCTGGATGACGGGGGGGATGTGTTCATCGGCGATGATGCGCGGTTCTTCGCCGCGCCCGCGAATCTCGCATCGCTCGAAGCGCTCTGCGCCGCCCATCCCGACGCGACGCTGCTCGCCGGCTCGACCGATGTCGGCCTGTGGCTGACCAAGTCCCTGCGCGAGATCGAGAAGATCATCTGGCTGGGACGCGTCAGCGAACTCGCCACGCTGGAGGAAGGCGAGGCGGGTCTCGCCATCGGCGCCATGGTCAGCCATGCCCGCGCGCATCCGGCGCTGGCGCGGCTCGATCCGGATCTCGGCGAGTTGATGCGCCGTTTCGGTTCGGCCCAGGTGCGCGCTTCCGGTACGGTCGGCGGCAATATCGCCAACGGCTCGCCGATCGGCGATCTCGCCCCGGCCATGATCGCCTGGGGGGCAAAGCTGCATCTGCGCAGCGTGCAGGGTGGGCGCGCCATGCCGCTGGAGAATTACTTCCTCGATTACGGCAAGCAGGACCGCCGCCCCGGCGAATTCGTCTGGAAGGTCACGCTGCCGCCCTTGCCGCGCGAACACGCCTTTCGCTGCCTGAAGGTGTCGAAGCGCTTCGACGAGGATATCTCCGCCGTCATGGGCGCCTTCCGCATCGCCCGCGACGGGCGGCGCATCAGCGCGGCGCGCATCGCCTATGGCGGCATGGCCGCGACGCCCAGACGCGCGGGCGCGGCGGAAGCGGCCCTGATCGGCGCCGATCTCGACGATCCGGCCACATGGCAGGCCGCCCGCGCGGCGCTTTCCCGCGATTACACCCCGATGGACGACCACCGCGCCAGCGCCGCCTACCGCGCCCGCGTCGCTCAGAACCTCCTGATCAAGGCGCTGCACGAGATCGCGGGGGAGGGGAGCGCGCAGACGCGGATCATCGACAATCGCGCTGCGGGGGCGCAGGCGGCGGAGTGAGGGCGGGCCTGCGGATGCGCCCGTTCTTCGGCGCGAGGCCCGTTGCCTTTGCGACGATTACACCGACGCGCCGCCAGCGCCCGTGATGCCGGGCGCATCAACCGCCGTCATCACCGCGATGGCCCTGGGCAGGATGCGAAATTCCGCCGGCGTGTGCGCAAGGATCTCGCCATCCGCATTGATCGAGCGGCGCCGGCGGGTCCGCACCTTGAAACGCGTACCGGATACGGCACGGATGTCCCGCACGGCCTGATGATCGCCGATGCGCAGGGCCGGCGCGACCAGCGCCAGCTTCCAGGCGCCGCCGAGTTCGAGGCTGTAGAGATCGAGCGTCCCGTCGTCGATTTTTGCATTCTGCTCGATCGCCATGCCGCCCCCGTAGAAGAGCCCGTTTCCGACGGCGATCTGAAACGTGCGCACATCGACCGTTCCCGCTTGCGATTCGATCGCGGCGTGAAAGCTGCGCGCGCGAAACATGGCCGAGACGGCGGCGAAG
Organism: Hyphomicrobiales bacterium; assembly: GCA_003567055.1. Classification (GTDB taxonomy): domain Bacteria; phylum Pseudomonadota; class Alphaproteobacteria; order Rhizobiales; family Beijerinckiaceae; genus Saliniramus. The sequence goes on along the minus strand of PXAW01000547.1, from coordinate 1,067 downwards.
ACATAGCCGAGCTTGCCGAAGCGCTTCTTGATGCCCGACGACAAGTCTATCGCAAGATCCGTCGAGAGGCCGATACTCGCCACATTGAAGAAGGGGATGCCGTTGACCTCGCCGAGATCGATGCGCCGCTCGACGCCGTTTACGATGATCTCCGTCGCCTGTTGCACGTCCTCGGGAATGCCCAGCGTGCGGGCGAGGTCGTTGGCTGTGCCCAGGGGGATGATGCCGAGCGGAACCTGCGCGGCAATGAGCCCGCGCGCTGCTGCGTTGATGGTCCCGTCTCCCCCGCCCAGAACCACGAGATCGCAGGCGTCCTTCCGGTCGATGATAAAATCGGAAAGACCCCCGCGATCCGGGCAATCGGCAATGGTGACGCTCAGATGCCGATGCCGGCGGAGCATTGCGACGGCTTCATCCATCGTCTCGCCCGCCTTCCCGCTGGTCTTGTTGCAGATGAAAAGGGCGCGCCTTGGGCGCCTGCATATCGAATCGTCACCGGATTCACGGCGGTCGCCATTCGGCATTTTGATCACTCGGAATGTTGGGGGCGCTGTCGGATCATTCATATGATGCAGATGAAATCGATCCGGACGCGATACGTTCCAGGCTTTCGCGAAACGAAGCCGTTGGCGGGCGAAAACGCCGGATGGCGCGCTGATCCGGCTTAGCCGAATCTGCTGCTTGCATGATCCCCTGCCTGATTCCCACACCCGCCCTGCGCAGTTGCCAACCGGCACGCATCTTGTGTTTCGCTGTCGCAGGCTTAAGGTCCGGCGGGTTGATGCGGGAGATGGATGATGAGTCTCAAGGTTGCAGTGCAGATGGATCCGATCGCGGCGATCAAGGTCGCGGGCGATACGACATTCGCGCTCCTGCTCGAAGCGCAGAAGCGCGGGCATGAATTGCACTATTACACGCCCGATCACCTCTCCATGCGCGACGGGCATGTCGTGGCCGGGCTGCAGAGCCTGAGCGTCAAGGATGTCCAGGGCGAACATGCGGAACTCGGCCCGCTCACCCGCACCCCGCTCGATGCGATGGATGTGGTGCTGATGCGCCAGGATCCG
>PXAW01000398.1 GCA_003567055.1 Hyphomicrobiales bacterium | reverse complement strand
TGATGCCCCTGCATCATCTGATGCATCGGCATCATGCCGCCCTGCATCCCGGGCCCCATCATGGGGCCAGGCATCATGGGGCCAGGCATCCCCATGGGTTGGCCGGCCTTCGCTGCCGGCTCGGTTTGCGCATTCTGATCACGGTGGTGAGCATGGCCCTGGCTCTGCGCGAGGGCAGGTGCGGAAATCATCGTCGTCATGCCCGCCGCGAGGGCGAGCGCAAGCATTTCGCGTTTCATCGTCTGTCTCCATCAAAAAGCGTGTTCCTTGCGGAACGGATCGGGTCTTCTTCGGCCCTGAACGGGCAGGGGACTCAGATCCGGGCTTTTGGTGGAGGCGTAGACGGGATGACTGAAATTGCGGCGTGGAAAGCAGCTTTGCCGGAGATGGGGCCGGTATCGCTCGTGACGATATCGATCATTCCCTCACCGGGCATGATCTGCATGGGGCAGCCGGCCATGGCCGCGCAGATCGAGGCGCAATCGGACTCCCCGCCCTCGTCATGACAGCAATGCGCCAGGTCGGAATGGATCGTCGGCTGATGCAGGCCGCCGTGACCGGGGACGCCGGTCAAATCATGATCATGGTGTTCGTGTTGATCGACCATCGTCTGCGCCTGAGCGACGGGCGCATGATTCATCGCCGGGATGCCCGCCACGGCCACCACGGCGAGAGCCGCCAGCGCGAGAACCGCGATGGCCCTTATGATCCGGCATTTGGCGAGGACATGGCCCATACGATACCTTATCGGTTGACTTGCGCCCCGGCGCATTGATCCAGAACAATCGCACCATAACAGACTAGGAGCGTCGGCAGATCCCAAACCCCAACGCAAAGTCTCTAAACCTTGACATAATTGGAAGCTCAAGCATTTTTCGAGGCGCGATAACGACGTTCCAATGCGACAATGACCTCCGCAACATCGTGTTCAGCGATCCTTAGGCCCGGGAACAGCCCACCCGGCATTTCTTCGATCGCGCCATGCGGGAGGTGCGGGGGTCAGCGGAGGTGGGTGGGCCCGGACGGCATTGATCGAGCGCTCCGCACCGCTTTCCCGAGCTCCGGACCCACCCCTTGATTTAATGCCCATTTTTCCGAGCCGCGGCCTTAATGTAGAAAGGTGAGCATTAAGTTGGGCTAGCAAGGGATCTGCCTCGCGCGATCCGCCCAGTCTTCGCACAAGCGCGGTCTCGTGCTGTCTGGAACGAAGTATTCCCGAGGATGCCAAGTCCGAGTGACCGCTTGATCGGCCTGATGCTGACCTCGGTGGTCTCGGGTGGCAACTCGCGAAGGAAACAAGCGATGGCTTTGCTCGCTTGTTCGATCCTCGTTTGCGGTGATGATCCTGATCCCAGATTCCACTCCACCACCCTCATTCCCGGCATGATCTCCCGAACGATCTCGATGAGTGTGCTGGTGGGCTAAACCAACCAGATGTCCATTGGACTGACCTGCGCCGGAACCTTCATCCGGTAGCGACTGGAGTCTCCGCCGTTTCTGATACGCTGATCGACGCCCGCATCCTTCGCCCAGGCAAGGATCGCGTTCGAGGTGAACCCGGTGCCGTGATCCGCCACGATCATGCCGGGCTTGCCACGCCTCCTGATCAGGTCGGTCAGTTCGCGCGCCACGCGCCGGCCCGAGATCGAGGTGTCCGGGACGGCCGCCAGGCATTCGCGCGTCACGTCATCAACGATGTTGAGTACGCGGAATCTCCGCCCGCAGGCGAACTGGTCGTGCACGAAGTCGAGCGACCAGCGGGCGTTCGCTTTCGCATCCACGAGGATCGGCGCCCGGGTTCCGACAGCCCTGCAACGCGCCCGGCGCTTGCGCACGGTCAGCCCTTCTTCCCGGTATATGCGGTAGATCCGGTTGATCCCCGATGCTCCCCTTCGCCGCGCAACAGGACGAACAGCCGCCGGTAGCCGGAGCGTCGGCAACCTTGAGAGATTTGCTGCTCTTCAGTCTCCTGGTTGAAGAATGGGTCTCCCTGCAGCTTCCGCCCACAGACTGATTCTCTAAGTGAATGCGACGCGGTCCACACAATCCGGATCAAACCTGGAACTAAAACACCACCCCTGCCATTGCTGACTACTTGGGAAACCCGGACCGCTCTCGACCTATGGGGAGAGTCATACTGAGTATTCAAGACAATATTGAAAAAACAGTAAGTTGGGGAAAGTTCAGTTGTGCTGGCGGAGGGAGAGGGATTCGAACCCTCGATACGGTTTCCCGTATACACGCGTTCCAGGCGTGCGCCTTAAACCACTCGGCCACCCCTCCGGCGGGACATTCGCGCCACCATTGCGGTGGCGTGTCCGATCTGCGCTGCGGTGTATACCGCATGGCCAGCCAAGCGCAAGGGTCGGCGCGCAGGTTGCCTGAAAAATTCGCGACCGGCTTCCGTCGGCGCGTCATTCCACGATGGCGAAGGCATCGATATCGTGATGCGGCAGGGCGGACGGGGTGACGTAGACGGCATCGGCGCGCAGGGTGAAGCCGGTGCTCCAGGGGTTGCGGGCGCGCCAGGCACGCACAGCGCGGTTGAACAGCCTGTGCTTGCGCGCGCCGATCGCGGCCTGCGCCAGATCGAGCCGCGCGCGCGCCTTCACCTCGACGAAGATCACCGTGCCGCCGCGCTTCATGATCAGATCGATCTCGCCGCCCGCAGCCGCGAAACGGCGTTCGAGCGGGCGGTAGCCCTTGCAGATCAGAAACCCCATCGCCAGCCATTCGGCGAGATGGCCCCGCAACAATGCCCGGCGGCGCTTGCGTTTGCGCGTGGCACCCTGCCCGATCTGCGTGCTCTGCCCGTCATCGGCATCAGGCCCGCCTTGCCGCTCGCTGCGCATCAGGCGCCGTCCCCCGATGTGCCGCGCGCAAGCGCGATGGCGCGGGCATAGACTTCGCGTTTGGGCAGGCCGAGCCGCGCCGCCACGATCGCGGAGGCATCCTTGACGCTGTGCGAGGCGAGCGCGTCGCCCAGGGCGGTGTCGAGATCGCCCATCGCATCGGCGCGCCGGTCTTCCTCCGCCGCCTCGCCGATCAGCACCACGATCTCGCCCCTGGGCGGGCCTTCTTCCGCGAATTGCTCCGCGAGCTCCGCGAGGCTGCCCCGGCGTACCGTCTCGAACATCTTGGTCAGTTCGCGCGCCACGACCGCCGGACGCGGGCCGAGCATCTGCGCCGCATCCGCGAGCATGGCAGGCAGGCGCTGTGCTGATTCGAACAGCATCAGCGTGCCCGGAATCGTCGCAAGCGCCGCCAGACGGTTGCAGCGCGCACCGGATTTCGAAGGCAGGAACCCTTCGAAGAAGAAGCGGTCGCTCGGCAGCCCCGAGACGACCAGCGCGGTGAGTACCGAGGACGGGCCCGGTATCGGCGTGACCGGCAAGCCTTCCGCGATGGCGGCCTGGACGAGCTTGTAGCCGGGATCGGAGACGAGCGGCGTGCCCGCATCGGAGACGAGCGCGAGCGCCTCCCCCGCCTGCAAACGCGCGACCATGCGCGTGCGCACGGCTTCGGCGGAATGCTCGTGATAGGCGACGAGCGGTGTGGTGATGCCGTAATGCGCCAGCAGCCGCCGGGTGATGCGCGTATCCTCGGCGAGAATCGCGTTCGCGGCGGCGAGAATGCGCAAGGCACGCAGCGAAATGTCCTCGAGATTGCCGATCGGAGTCGCAACGACATAAAGCCCGGGCGAAAGCGGCTGCGTCTCGGCGGCGAGGCCGAAAGCCGTGAAGACGCCGTGGCGCCCGGTACCGCGCGAAGCGGCCGTGACCGGCACGTCACCGGTGGCCGCCCCGGTCCGTGCCGGATCGGGCGTTGCTGCGGGGCGATTCGGAATCGGCGATTTCGCCATCTGGTTCAACTCCCGGCAATGGTCACGGTCGCAAGCGGCCCGCCCCCGGCTGCGCCCGGCGGATCAGGGCGATCTTGCGGATCAGGGCGGTCTTGCGGATTCGTGACTTGACACGCGTATGAAATCGTTAACCAAACCATTAACGTGTCGGTGTTAAATGTCGACCGCATCCGTAACCAAGGCGCCGCCTGACCGCAAGACGAGGGATGACCCCATGACTGCGCCCCGCCGACCCGGCAACCTGCCGCTCCCGCTCGCGACGCATGCCGCCGCTGCCGCAGATCTGCGTCTGCGCCCGAGCCGCCGGCTCGTCGCCGGCCTCCTCACCGGCGGGCTGGGACTGACCCTGGCCGGCTGCATCACGCCCTTCTCCGGACAGCCCCCGGGACTCGTCGGCGGCGCCGATCAGAGCGACCGGGACGATTCCATCGGTGACGGCACCGTGCGCGTGGCGCTGATCCTGCCGCTCTCGGGCTCCGGCGCCGGCGGTGCGGCGGCGCGCGATCTGCGCAACGCCGCCGAAATGGCGCTCGCGGAATTCGACGATCCGCAGATCCGGCTGGTCGTCAAGGATGATCGCGGCTCGGCATCGCAGGCGCGCAGCGCCGCGCAGGAGGCGATTGCGGATGGGGCCGAGCTGATTCTCGGCCCGCTTTTCGCAGCGTCCGTCCAATCGGCAGGCGAAGTCGCCCGCGATAACCGCGTCCCGATGATCGCCTTCTCGACCGACGCCTCCGTGGCACGCTCGGGCGTCTATCTGATGGGATTCCTGCCGCGTGACGAGGTGGCGCGCATCGCCGCCCATGCCGCGCGCGAGAATCGCCGCGACGTCGCCGCGCTGATCCCCGAGAGCGGCTATGGCGAGGTCGCCGAGACCGCGTTCCGGCGCGCGGCCGATGCGCGTGGCCTGCGCATCGTGGCGCAGGAGCGCTATCGCCCCGGTTCGCCGCAGGATGCCGTTCGGCGCCTGTCGAATGCGATTGCCGGCTCTTCGCCGCGCGTCGATGCGCTGTTCATCCCGGACACGCCCGATTCCATGCCCGCAGTGGGGCGTGCGCTGTCGCAGGTGAATTTCGACCCTGCCCGCGTCAAGCCGATCGGCACCGGTGTGTGGAACGATCCGTCGGTGCTGTCATTGCCGGCCCTGCGCGGCGGCTGGTTCGCCGCGCCGCCCCAGGCCGGGTTCGAGGCCTTCTCGCGGCGCTATCGCGAGCGTTTCGGCTCCGACCCGGTGCGCATCGCCAGCCTCGCCTATGACGCCGTCTCCCTCGCGGCGGCGCTGACGCGCACGCAGGGCGAACAGCGCTTCGCGGAGGGCGTGCTGACGAATACGTCGGGCTTTGCCGGCGCCGATGGCGTGTTCCGCTTCAACCGCGACGGCAGCAACGATCGCGGCTATGCGGTCTACGAGGTACGCGACGGCGAGGCGGCGACGATTTCGCCCGCGCCGCAATCCCTGGAAGCGTGAAGGCACAGCGGATCAGAGTACCGGGGTTGTCCAAAGGGGTTGCCGAACACGGTCATGCGACCGATATGCGACACAGACCGGCATGCGCCTGCGCATGCATGACATGATGCGATCTCCGGCGATACGGGGATCGGGGTCCTTACCGGACCTGTTTTGAAGGTTCGAGGCAGATGAACACTTTCAGCGATGTCTTCGTGCTCGTGGCAGTCGGTGCCGTGGTTCTGGTGCTGGTGCTCGGCCTGATCAACATGATGCGTGGCGGCTCGGCCAGCACCTCGCAGAACCTGATGCGTGCGCGCGTGCTGCTGCAGGCTCTCGCCCTCGTCGTGATCATGGGGGTGGTCTGGTATCGGGCGCTGTAGAGCGCGGGGCGCGGATACCGTATATCCGCGTGATGTGCCAAGATTACATTGACAGAACAGGTCTTGATCATACAATCCGTGCGCCGCCCCTTCCGGGCGGCTCTTTGTTTTGCGATCCGCCCGAGGCGGAGCATCAGCCAGAAGGAACAGTTCCGTGAATTCGCCCCTCGTTCCGAATTACGCCCGCGTGCCGCTCGCCTTCGAAAGAGGCGAAGGATCCTGGCTCGTGACGCGACGCGGGGAGCGATATCTCGACTTCGGTTCCGGCATCGCCGTCAACAATCTGGGCCATGCCCATCCCCGGCTCGTCGAGGCGCTGAAGGCGCAGGCGGAAAAGCTCTGGCACGTCTCCAACATCTTCGAGATTCCGGAGGGTGAACGGCTGGCGCAGCGTCTGGCGGATAACAGCTTCGCCGATCAGGTGATGTTCTGCAATTCCGGTGCGGAAGCCAATGAGGCCGCCATCAAGATGGCGCGGCGCTATCATTATCTGAAGGGCCAGCCCGAGCGCTATCGCATCCTCACCTTCGAGAACGCCTTTCACGGGCGCACCATCGCCACCATCGCCGCCGGCGGTCAGGCGAAGTATCTGGAAGGTTTCGGGCCCAAGGCGGAGGGGTTCGACCAGGTTCCCTTCGGTGATCACGAGGCGATGCGCGCTGCCGTGACGCCGCAGACGGCTGCGATCATGATCGAGCCGATCCAGGGTGAGGGCGGCGTGCGGGCCGTACCGCATGTCTGCCTGCGCGGATTGCGGGAATTGTGCGACGAGACCGGCACGCTCCTGATCTATGACGAGGTCCAGACCGGCTTCGGGCGCACCGGCAAGCTGTTCGGCCATGAATGGTCCGGCGTCGCGCCCGACATCATGTCCGTGGCCAAGGCACTCGGCGGCGGCTTCCCGGTCGGTGCGGTTCTCGCCACGGCGGATGCGGCAACCGGCCTGACGGCAGGCAGCCACGGCACCACCTTCGGCGGCAATCCGCTCGCCATGGCGGTCGGCAATGCGGTGCTCGACGTGATGGAGGAGCCGGGCTTTTTCGACCAAGTCAATCATGCCGGCCTGGTCCTGCGCCAGCGCCTGGCCGAACTGGGCGACCGCTTCCCCGATATCATCGGCGAGATCCGCGGTACGGCGCTGATGACGGGCCTGCGGCTCAATGTGCCCAATGCCGATTTCGTCGCCGCCACGCGGGCACAGCATCTTCTGTGCATCCCCGCCGGCGACAATGTCGTGCGGCTTTATCCGCCGCTGACCATCAGCGAAGCCGATCTGCTGGAAGGCGTGCAGCGCATCGAAGCCGCATGTATCGCCCTGCAGGACAGCATGGCCGCATCGGAAAAGGCGGGAGCATCGACATGAACGACAGCATGACCCCTCCCCGGGCGAAGCCGCGCCATTTCACCGATCTCGCCGTCATGGACGGGGCGGAGCTGCGCCGCATTCTCGCGCTCGGCGCGGCGATCAAGACGAAGCGTCGCAAGGGCACGCCGTCGGCGGTGAAGCCGCTCGCCGGCAAGACGCTGGCCATGGTCTTCGACAAGCCCTCCACGCGCACGCGCGTCTCCTTCGATGTCGGCATGCGCGAGCTCGGTGGCGAGACGCTGATGCTCACCGGCACCGAGATGCAGCTCGGGCGCGGCGAGACCATCTCCGATACCGCGCGCGTGCTCTCGCGCTATGTCGATGCGATCATGATCCGCATCCTCGAACAGGAGGCGATGCAGGAGCTGGCCGACAATGCCGAGGTTCCGGTGATCAACGGTCTCACCAAGGACACGCATCCCTGCCAGATCATGGCGGATGTGATGACCTTCGAGGAGCATCGCGGATCGATCGCCGGTGCCACGGTGGCCTGGACGGGCGATTCGAACAACGTGCTCGCCTCCTGGATTCATGCGGCGGCGCGTTTCGACTTCACCATCAACGTCGCCACCCCGGCGGAGCTTGCGCCGCCGGCGGAGATCGTCGCCTGGGCCCGCGCCAATGGCGCGCGTCTCAACCTGACCACCGACCCGCGCGCGGCGGTATCGGGCGTGCAGGCGGTCGTCACCGATTGCTGGGTCTCGATGGGCGACGAGGATGAGGGGCGACGCCACAACCTGCTCAAGCCCTATCAGGTCGATACCGATCTGATGGCGCTCGCCGACAGGGACGCGCTGTTCATGCATTGCCTGCCCGCCCATCGCGGCGAGGAAGTGACCGATGCCGTGATCGACGGTCCGAATTCCGTCGTCTTCGACGAGGCGGAGAACCGCCTGCATGCCCAGAAGGGCGTGCTGGCCTGGTGTTTCGGCCTCGAGGCGGGTCTCTGGGAGGCGGTATGAGCGTGCCGTTCGACGGCGCCGACGACCTGATCCTGCCCTTCGCGGTCGAGCCCCTCGACCTGCGGGGACGGGTGGTACGGCTCGGCCCGGCCATCGATACCATGATCAAACGCCACGGCTATCCCGAAGCCGTGGCGCGCGTCCTCGGCGAGGCGGCGGCGCTGACGGCCCTGCTCGGTTCCGCCTTGAAATTCGAAGGGCGCTTCCAGTTCCAGACCCGCACGGACGGGCCGGTCGAGATGATCGTGGTCGATTTCGACACGCCCGATCGGCTGCGTGCCTTCATCCGCTTCGATGCGCAGCGTGTGGCG
>PXAW01000127.1 GCA_003567055.1 Hyphomicrobiales bacterium | reverse complement strand
CGTCGAGGCGGGGCATGATTTCGACGAAATTGCACGGCTGATGGCGATAATCCAGCTGTGGCAGCAGGATCCCGTCCCAGGCATCCTTGCAGGCGCCGGGTGAGCCGGGCAGCACGAAGATGTAGGTGGCGTTCGTCACCCCCGCCGTGGCGCGCGATTGCAGGGTCGAAGTGCCGATCTTGTCGTAGCTGATGCGGTGGAAAACGGCGGAAAACCCGTCCATGCGCTTCTCGAAAAGCGGCTCGATCGCCTCCGGCGTCACGTCGCGCCCGGTAAAACCGGTGCCGCCGGTGGTGATCACCACCTCGATCGCCGGATCGGCGATCCAGGCCGAGACCTGCTTGCGGATGGCCTCGACCTCGTCGCGCACGACGGCGCGGTCGGCGAGTTTGTGGCCGGCTTCCGCGATGCGCGCGGCCAGCGTATCGCCGGAGCGGTCCTGCGAGAGATCGCGCGTATCGGAGACGGTCAGCACCGCGATCGCGACGGGAATGAAGGGCTTGGACTCGTCGATTTTCATGCTATGCCCGGCATTGCGGCTTTCTTTCTGACGATTGCGAAAGCAACTTTTAAGCAGAATGTAAACTTTCCCGGCGAGAATTCCAGCATCAATCGCATCCTTTCGGTGGTGCGAAAAGCGGATTTTGCAATGGAGCATAGTTCACAGCAGGATGAAACGATCGAATGCCGGCTCGAACTGCTCGTCAGGCAGGGCGGCGGCTATGAGGGCGCGTTCGACCTGCTCGTTGATGTGCTGATCGAGCGCGGCCCGCAGCTGCCCGCCCCCCGCCGCGATGATTGCATGGACCTGATCATCGAGGTTGCACCCTCATGTTCCGCGCGCACGATCGGCGAGGCGACGCGGCGCATGGCGCTGCACGAACACGCTCCGCGCACCCTGATCCTCGCCCTCGCCCAGCTCGCCATCGCCCGCGAGGCGCGTGAATCCGGGGAGAAGGCGCCGCCCGCCGCCGAGGCTCAACCCGAGGACGAACTCACGCGCCTGATCGCCGAAGCGCCGACGGACGCGTTGCGCGATCTCGCGCGCCGTGACGATCTCCATGCGGGCGCCTGCGCCAAGCTCCTGCAGCGCGGCGACCAGGAAGCCATCGCGACCTGTGCGCGCAACCGCAAGGCGCGCTTCGACCGCTCCGGTTTCGCCGAAGTCGCCGCCATGGCCGCCGAAGACGACGATATCCGCGCCGCGCTGTGCCACCGCTGGGATATTCCGGAAGATGACGTGGCGCGGTTCTGGGGGGCTTGCGTCGATCAGGACAAGGCGCGGCTGCTCGTCTCCGGATTCAGCGCGGATGAAGAGCCGCAGCTGGAACAGCCGCCTCCGCTCGGCCTCTCCGAGGAGGAAGAGGCGGTGCTGGAAACCGAGCGCCAGCTCGCCGAGCTCATTCTGGAACATACCCGCCCCAGCTCGCTGCCCCGCGCGGCCCGCAAGCTCGCGGATGCGGCGGGGATCGATGACGGGCTCGCCTTCGACCTGATCTGCGGCTCCTATGAGCGCGGGGTGGTGCTGCTCGCACGCGCGGCGGGCATGGACGAATGGGCGTTTCTGAAGCTCGTCTGCTCGCGGCTCAAGCAGATCGCCTCGACCACCACCCCCCACCGCGCGCTACGCAATTTCCGCGAATGCTCTCGCGAGGAGGCGCGCCGGATTCTCACCAGCATCACCGATGTCAAATCTCTGATCGCGCAGGAGCGGGCAGCGGCGAAGGCAACCGCGCGGGCGCGGGCGAAAGAGGCACGCATCCGCAGCCTCCAGGGGCTGGAGCCGCAAGCTGAAGATGCCTCACCCTCGGTCGCACCGGCGCAGCCCGTCGCCGCATCCGCCTGACTTCAAGCAGCGTCACCGCCGATCACCGTCGCGGCGATCCAGTATTCCGGATACTGCGCGCGCATCCGTGTGGCGGCAGCGTCACGCGTGGCATCATCGGCAAACAGCGCAAAGACCGTCGCGCCGGAGCCGGACATCCGCGCGAGCAGGCAGCCCGGGCAGGCGGCCAGATTTTCACGCAGGACCGCAATGGCCGGAGCAATGGCTTCGGCGGGGCCGGCGAGATCGTTGCGCCCCGCAGCCAGCTGCGCGATCCAGCCGGGGCGATCATCCGGATCGGGCCATGCTTGCGGATCGGCGGGGAGCGCGCCATCCGCGCCATCGGGCGGCGTGAAGCCCTCACCCGGTGCGAGGGCGAGCGCGCGAAACACCGCCGGCGTTGCGATGGCGATGCCGGGATTGGCAAGCAGTGCCGGGAAGGCGGGCAGGGTGAGCGGCGTGCCGAGATCGGTGCCGGTGCCATACATCACCCGGCTGCGACCGGCGAGGCAGACGGGCACATCCGCGCCGATTGCGGCGGCGGCATGCAACAGCGCCGGATGATCAGCGCGCATGCCGGCGCTGTCGGCGAGGAGGCGCAGCGCCGCCGCCGCATCAGCCGAGCCCCCGCCGATGCCGGAGGCGACGGGCAGATGCTTTTCCAGAACGAACCCGCCCGCCGGCAGATCCGGCAGATGCATCGAGAGAGCCGCCTGTGCGCGGATGACGAGGTTATCCGCGCCGACACCGCCGTCGGTCAGCGCCGGCGCCATCGGCCCGGTCAGCTGCAAGGGCTCACGGCAGCCGGGGAGGAATGCGAGATTGTCGCCGGTCGCGGCGAAGCTCACCAGGCTTTCGAGGTCATGGTAGCCGTCGGCGCGACGCCCGCGCAGGTGCAGGATCAGATTGATCTTGGCGGGGGCGAAGCCGAAGCCGCGCGCGCCGCCCCGACATCCGGCCTCAGCCACCCTCGCGCGCCTTCCCGGTGACCTCCCCGGCCTCGCTCTTGCGCGAATGGGCCTCGGCCTCGTCAAGCCCCACCTCGAGCTTGCGCTCGATCATCTCGCGGTCGTCATCCTCGGGATCATTGGCGAGAGCGCGCTCCCACTGGAAGCGCGCTTCGAGCTTGCGCCCGACGCGCCAGTAGACATCGCCGAGGTGATCGTTGACGACGGGATCGTTGGGCAGATGCTCGATGGCGCGCTCGAGTTCGCGTACCGCATCCTCGTATTGTCCGAGCTTGAAATAGGCCCAGCCGAGGCTGTCGATGATGTGCCCGTCATTCGGTGCGAGTTCGATCGCCCGCTGGATCTTCGCGTAGCCTTCATCAAGGCGGATATCCATGTCGACCCAGGAATACCCGATATAATTGAGGATCTGCGCCTCACCCAGTGGTGAGGTCTCCGGAACGAGCTCCAGCGCCTGCTTCAGATCGGCCTCTGCGCGCTCCCATTCGCCGGAGCGCTCCAGCGAGGCGCCGCGGAAGAAGAACAGCGTCCAGTCGCCGGATTCCGGCGTCTCGATGAGATCGATGGCGCGCGAATACATCTCGGCGGCTTCAGGGAAGTTGCGGCGCATGCGCTGGATATTGGCCAGCGCCACGATGGCTTCCCGATTCTGCGCATCGCGCGCAATGATCGCCTCGAGATGCGCGACGGCATCCTCCTTGCGGTCGAGCCGCTCGAGCAGCATGCCGATATCGACCTGCGCGCCGGCATGAAGCGGAGAATCCGCCGGAATCGTATTGAAAGTCTCGATCGCCGCAGCGTATTGCGCACGCGATTCGAGGAGTTCGGCAAGTGTCGCCAGCGCCATGTCGTGGGCCGGTGCGAGGTGGAGCGCAAGGCGCAGATAGATCAGCGCGACGAGATCGTCACCATCGCTGATACCCACCGAGCCGAGCCCGTAGAGCACTTCGGATGCGCCCTCGTTCACGCTGGAGACGGCGCGTGGCAGGCTTTCGCCGGCGCGCAAGGCCGCGAGATTGGCACGGGCGATCGGATGGCGGGTGAAGGTTTCGAGAAAGCCCTCATAGGCTGCGATCGCGTCCTCCGCGCGCCCGTCCCGGGCGGCGAAACGGGCATAGGCATCGACGATGCTCAGCGCGCGCGGCTGTGCTTCAAGCGCCGCAGCGAAACGCGTGCGCGCGATCTCGGTCTCCCCGAGCAGGCTCGCGATCAGCGCCCCGTGATAGAGCCGGAAGATCTCGTAGCTGGCCTCGCCCTCCAGCCGGTCGATGGTGAGGAGCGCATCTTCCTCCAGCCCGCTGCCGGCATAAGCCCAGGCCCGCAGCAGCGTCGCCGTGAGATCGGCCGTATTGCCACGCCCACCCGGTTCGAGGCGCGACCGGGCCGCAGCGTGGCGGTTCTGCCGGATGTCGCCGACGGCCTGGGCGAGCTGCGCGAGGCTGTTGCCGGGATCGATATCGAGAATCTGCTCGGCGGCACGCAGGGCATAGGTCATGTCGCCATCCGCGAGGAAGGCGATGAAGGCGTTTTCCAGAAGCGCCGGATTGTCCGTCACCATATCGAACAGGCGGCGATAGAAGGTGGCGGAAGCGGTGGTGTCTCCGGCGAAACCGGCGACATGGGCGGCGAGAAAGTTCCCCGCGACGCTGCGCGCGGGGGAGGGGATCTCGCGCAGGTCATCAAGGCGCGGACCCTCCTGCGCGAGACCCGCACCGGGTCTCGGGGCGAGGCTGATCAGGAGCGCAAGCGCGAGAGTGGCCGCTCCCCGAATCAGGATGCGTGCGCAGGAAGAGATGGCGTCAGGCGGTTGGCGAGCGAACACGAGGGCGATAACTCCTGAGTTCAGGCGGGGTTTATACGGCCCTGAGCGCCGACCTGCCGCGCGCGGCAGGTCGGATTCGCCATAACCGCGATCCGTGGCGACAGCATGGCCCCATCGCCCCGCCGCTTCAAGGTGTAAGGTTGCCACGCCCGGACAATCCGGGCGCGAGCCGCCTCACATGTTCGGATAGACCGGCCCGCCGCCGCCTTCCGGCGTGACCCAGTTGATGTTCTGGGCCGGGTCCTTGATGTCGCAGGTCTTGCAGTGGACGCAGTTCTGGGCGTTGATCACGAAACGCGGATTGGTCTTCTTCGCCTCGTCCTCGTAGACCACCTCGTACACCCCCGCCGGACAATAAAGCCGTGCCGGCTCGCCGTATTTCGGCAGGTTCTGCGCGATCGGGATGCTGGCATCCTTCAGCGTCAGGTGACAGGGCTGCTCTTCCTCGTGATTCGTATTGGAGAGGAAGACCGAGGAGAGCTTGTCGAAGGTCAGGACGCCGTCCGGCTTGGGATAGCTCAGATGCTTGACCTGGTCGATCGGCTTGAGCGTGGCATGGTCGGGCTTGCCATGGCTCATCGTGCCGAAGAGCGAGCTCTTGAAGAGCTGGTTCGTCCACATGTCGAGCCCGCCCAGGCCGATGCCGAGCATCGTGCCGAATTTCGACCAGAGCGGCTTGACGTTGCGCACGGGCTTGAGGTCCTGCCCCACTGCGGAAGCCTGCCAGGCTTCGTCATAGCTGGCGATCTCGTCATTGGCGCGCCCCTCACGCAGGGCGGTGACGAGATGCTCGGCGCAGAGCATGCCGGAATGGATGGCGTTGTGGCTGCCCTTGATGCGCGGCACGTTGACGAAGCCCGCCGCATCGCCGACGAGACAGCCGCCGGGGAAGGCGAGCTTCGGCACCGATTGCCAGCCGCCCTCGACGATGGCGCGCGCGCCGTAGCCGATGCGCTTGCCGCCCTCGAAGATCGGCGCGATCATCGGATGCGTCTTGAAACGCTGCATCTCGTCGAAGGGCGAGAGCGTCGGATTTTCGTAGTTCAGATGAATGACGAAACCGACCGAGACGAGATTCTCTCCGTAATGGTACAGCCACGAGCCGCCGCCGGTGCGGTTGTCGAGCGGCCAGCCGAAGGAGTGCTGCACGAGGCCCGGGCGATGCTGCTCGGGCGAGACCTCCCAGACTTCCTTGATGCCGATGCCGTATTTCTGCGGCTCGCGTCCGGCATCGAGATCGAACTTGCGGATCAGCTGCTTGGTGAGATGGCCGCGCGCGCCCTCGGCGAAGAGCGTGTACTTGCCGCGCAATTCCATGCCGCGGGTGAAATTCGGCCCGGGCTTGCCTTCGCGATCGACGCCCATATCGCCGGTGGCGATGCCGAGCACGCGGCCCTCCGCGTCATGCAGCACCTCCGCCGCCGCGAAGCCGGGATAGATCTCGACGCCCAGCGCCTCGGCCTGCGGAGCCAGCCAGCGGGCAACCTCGCCGAGGGAGCCGATGTAATTGCCGTGATTGTTCATCAGCTTCGGCATGGCGAAATTGGGCAGGCGAATGCCGCCGGCTGGGCCGAGGAAAAGGAACTGGTCGTCGGTGACCTGCGTCTTCAGCGGGCGTTCGGGATCCTCGCGCCATGCGGGCAGAAGCGCATCAAGGCCGCTGGGATCGATCACGGCGCCGGAGAGAATATGCGCGCCGATATCGGCCCCCTTCTCGACCACGACGACGGAATAATCCTCGCCCGCCTCGGCCGCGATCTGCCTGATGCGGATGGCGGCGGCCAGCCCGGCAGGGCCCGCGCCCACGATCACGACGTCGAAATCCATCGATTCGCGTTCGGGCAGCTCGGCCCCGTTCTGCGTAGTCATGCCATTGCCTCCTTAGGGCGCTGTTCTGGTTCGCTCTCGAGCGCGTATCCGGCGGATCAACCCGCCGTTTCGGTGCGATGGGGCGGACGCCGCGAAAGGGCCGCCTTATCGCAACGGAATGCGTCAGACCATAATGCTTCCAGATAAACCGTCCAGCCGCATCTGTCGAACGGGCAAAGCATCGCGCCGGCGCCGAACCATGGCCGATAGCCTGCGGTCGTGATCCGCAACGGGTATGCAGGCGGCTCGTCGGAACCTGTCGGGTGGATGACATTTGGGATTATTGGTATTTACCCAGAAGATCCTTTGTCTGTTGCGTAACACAGCTACGCACGCTATGAGAGTCGCCGCAATTCACAGGCACGGGTTGAACTTGCCCATGCATTGTCTTTCAGATTGCCGGGTCGGCAGATTGTCAGGAGTCGGGTGTGTCGGATTACTTCCCTAACGGGAGTCTGATATTGCCATTGTTGCGCCCCGATGCGCGGGATTTCATCGCCGGCAAGGCCCTGACGCGCAATATGCAGGCGGGAGAGGTGATCTTCGAGCCGACCGGCACGTTGTCCCATGCCGTGTTCCCGCATTCCGGCCAGATTTCGCTGCTCGCAATCCGCGATGACGGGCGAGTCGCCGAGCAGACGGCCATCGGCCCGGAGGGCATGATCGGCCTGTCCATGATCCTCGGCGGCGGTGCCACGCTCAGCCGTTCGGTCACCCGCGTACCCGGCGTCGCCACCTGGATTCCGCTCGCGACGATGACCGAGGCGCTGGAGCGCTTTCCCTGTCTCTATACCGCCCTGATCCTCTACGGGCGATCGCTGATCGTGCAGCTGATGGAAAGCGTCGCCTGCAATTCGCTCGGTCATGCGCCGGAGCGGGTGGCGAGACGGTTGCTGCATGCCCATGATTCCGTGCACGGCGATACCATTCAGATCACGCAGGAGAGCCTCGCCGAGGCGCTCGGGCTGCGCCGCGCGACCGTGAATGCCGTCTGCACAGATCTCGGGCGCGAAGGCATCATCACCTATTCGCGCGGCAAGGTGACCGTGAATGATCGGGGCGGGCTGGAAGCGCGCGCTTCGGATGCCTATCGCCGTATCGTGGCATCCTATGCCTGGCAGTCTCGGGATGCGTTCGACCGGCATGTGGAAAAGGCGCGCCACGGTTTCAAATAGTAAAACCACTGCATTGATGATTTTCAACTTGCGAAATTCAGATGCAAATCTCTGGAAAGCAAGAATTTTCTGATTTCCCGGCTCAGTATGCGCCCGTCAGGCAAACGGGTTGACGGAGCTCGCGTCTGCCATCGTGCGTGCGCCCCCGTTCTTCTTATGTTATCGTAGCGTCAGCGTTGCAAATATTGCAACGCGATAAAGGATGCTGCGATGTAGCAAGTAAACGGGGAGATTCTTTTCATGGTACATAAACGTGTCCTTGGAGGGGCCGTCATCGGCGCCCTCATGCTCGCACCGGGGGCCGGTTTTGCCCAGGAATCCTTCAATCTGACCTTTCAATCGGCCTATCCCGCCGGCGACCCGCAATTCCTGCATTTTCAGGAATGGGCCGAGGAAGTCGCGCGCTATACCGGTGGTCGCCTGAATATCGAAACGTTGCCCGCCGGCGCGATCGTGCCGGCCTTCGAAGTGCTCGACGCCACCCATGACGAGGTGATCGACGGTGCGCATGCCTGGTCCGGCTTCTGGGTCGGCAAGGATCGCGCCGCCGTGATGGTCTCGTCCGGCCCCGCCGGCCCCTTCGGGATGGACTGGTCCGACATGTGGGGCTGGTACTATCAGGGGGGTGGTCTCGACGAGGTGAACTGGTTCTTCCAGGAGCATCTCGGGCTCG
>PXAW01000181.1 GCA_003567055.1 Hyphomicrobiales bacterium | reverse complement strand
TGTCATCCGGCGTGCGGCGGAATTCCACACCCGCTTCCGCAAGGCGCTCCATGGCCCCGCGATTCTCGGTCATCTTGTGGGTCTCCCACCAGAAGTAGTGAGCCTGGCTGGTTGCGAGGATGATGTTCTGCAGTTCCTCCGGGATCGAATCCCAGATTTCCTTGTTGAACAGAATCTCCATCACCGTCACGGTCTCGTGATAGGCCGGAGCATAGTGGATGCTCCAGACATCCTCGAAGCCGAGCGCCTCATCGTGATAGGGATTCACGAATTCGGCGGCATCGATCACGCCACGCTCGCCGGCGGGAACGATTTCGCCGCCCGGAAGCGTAATGACCGAGAGGCCCATATTGCCGTACATTTCACCCGGAATACCCGGAATGCGCAGGCGCAGGCCCTGAAGGTCTTCGGTCGAGGAGAGTTCGCGATTGTACCAGCCGAAGCTCTGCGGGCCGGAGCTGCCGACGGGCATCCACTCGACATCCGCATTCAGGACGTTCTGGAAGAAGTTATTGTTGACCTCGCGGCCACCACCGTTCCACTGCCAGCCCCAGTAATCGACGGCATCCATGCCGAACGGACCGCCCGGGCCCGACGAGACCATCACGGAGGCGCGGTTCTTGCCGACCCAATAGCCCGACCAGGCATGGCCGCCGTCGATCACCTGATCGCTCACGGCGTCCAGCACTTCGAAGGCGGGGACGACTGAACCGGCGGGCAGCGTTTCGATAGTGACGCGGCCATTGGTGTTCTTCTCGACCTCGGCGGCCCAGCGCTCGAAGTTGTGATGGTGCGGGTCAGCCGCCGACCAGGTCGACTGGAAGGTGAGGTTGAATTCCTGGGATTGCGCCTTCGTCGGTGTTCCGACCGCAACAACCCCGGCAATGGCGATAATCGCCGTTCCGGCAAGCAGATTCTTCATTAGCGTTTCCTCTCTGGTGGGGCGCCTTCATGACGCCGCTTTCGCGGGAGCGTGTGCGCCCCTCGTTCGGAGTCGTTCAGCGAATAGCCGGGCGAACCTTCACTATTCGTAGCGCAGTGTGTGAAAATCTGGGCGCTACGTCAATCACTCGTAATCAACGGCACTTCCGTAACGACGTTTGCGCATTTTTTAGTCAGTTTCGCAGCGGAATCCGAGACATTCCTGCGATTGACTATTTAAAGTTGCCTGGACAGCGCGGATGCATATCCGCATCCGCATCCACCCGAGGCCAACCGGTCGGCGCAGAGCCTCGCATGCGGCAAATCACGCCGGAAGACCGG
The DNA here is from genome assembly GCA_003567055.1 of Hyphomicrobiales bacterium. Classification (GTDB taxonomy): domain Bacteria; phylum Pseudomonadota; class Alphaproteobacteria; order Rhizobiales; family Beijerinckiaceae; genus Saliniramus. The sequence continues at coordinate 7,171 of PXAW01000181.1, read as the reverse complement.
CGATTCGGGGGAAATCCGGGCATTGAAGCGGCCCGGAAAACGGTTTTATGCAATCAGGGCCTGCACCAGAGCTGCCGTGCCGAGACACGCATGCTACCGTTACGGAAAACCTGTTTTTCCGCTACGTCAAAGATCATCCGGCCCGGACATGCCCGCCTTGTGAGCCGCGAGCGCCGCGAGCCGGCCATCTCGCCACGCACTCAACCGGTTATGGCGTTGCGGATCGGGAGCCTCGCCGGGCGCGCGCCCCCGGGCCTGAGCGGCTGCGGCCAGGGCGGTCGCGAGGGCGGGATCCCGCCAGGTTTCCGGCCCGGCCTGCGATTGCGCGAAGCGCTCGAAGAACGGCCCGTAGCGCGCGCAGTAATCCGCGACGCCGCCCGGCGCGTTCAGATCGATGGTCTCGAACGGCCCCATGAAGGACCAGCGCAGGCCGAGCCCCTGCGAGACGGTGGTGTCGAGATCCTGCGGGCTCACATAGCCTTCCGCGACGAGCCGGAAGGCCTCGGTCAGAAGCGCCGCCTGGAGCCGGTTGAGAATGAAGCCGTCCACCTCGCGCCGCACCTCGACCGGCGCCTGCCCGATCGCGGAGAACATCGCCCGAGCCTTCGCGATCACCTGCGGATCGGTCCATGGCGCGCCGGACAATTCGACCACCGGGATCAGATGCGGCGGGTTGACCGGATGCGCCACGAGGCAGCGGGCGCGGTGCGGGAGATTTTCGGTGAAGAGCGAGCACTGGATCGCGGAGGTCGAGGAGGCGATCACCGTATCCGGGTCGCACAAGGCATCGAGTTCGGCAAACAGCGCCTTTTTCACATCCAACCGCTCGGGCCCGTTTTCCTGAACGTGATCGGCACCCGCCACCGCGTCCTTCAGATCGGCGGCGACCCGGATACGCGCGGCGGCGGCGGCGGGATCGTCGCACAGCCCGTGGCCGGCGAGGATGGCGAGGCCCTGCGCACAGAGCCCGGGCGCATCGGCGAGCGCCGCCTGATCCGTATCGTACAGAACCGCCTCCCAGCCGGCCCGGGCGAAGATCATTGCCCAGGCCCGTCCGATCAGCCCGGCTCCGATGATCGCGACCTTGCCGGGCGCCACCAACTCTTTCCCATCCGCATTGAGGCTCGTATCTGCCCGGTCTTCGCTCACGGCGTTTCCTTCCCTGACTGGCTTCTTCTCTCATGATCGGCCCTTGCCCGCCCAGTCTAACCGAATGCGGCGCGCGGTCATCGGGGCAGGAGCAAAGCAGGATGCGCGCAAGCGGGCGTTCCGGATTGGTGCCTCGCCCGGTTCGGTCGCGGCCCGCGACCGGCTAGACTGCGCGCAGAGCGGGCTCGGCAAGGAAAGCCCCGATATCAGGGAGGAAGATATGGACATGGATATTGCCGGCCTGCGGGTGCTGGTCACGGCGGGTGCCGGGGGGATCGGCCTCGAAATCGCGCGCGCTTTCGCTCAGGAGGGCGCGAAGGTGCATGTCTGTGATGTCGATGACGAGGCGCTCGACGCGTTGCAGGCGAGCGATCCGCAAATCAGCGCGAGCCGCACCGACGTCACAGACCGCAAGGCCGTCGCCGCCCTGTTCGACGAGGCGATCGCTCGTCTCGGCGGCCTCGACGTGCTGGTCAACAATGCCGGCATTGCCGGGCCGACCGGGCGCGTCGAAGAGATCAACCCGGAAGATTGGGATCGCTGTCTGGAGGTCTGCCTGACCAGCCAGTTCAATTGCGCCCGCCTCGCCGTACCGCATCTGCGCCGGAGCGAGAACGCCTCGATCATCAATCTCTCATCGGCTGCGGGCAAGCTCGGCTTTCCCCTGCGTTCGCCCTATGGCGCAGCAAAATGGGGGGTGATCGGCTTTACCAAGGCGCTCGCCATCGAGCTCGGCGAGGATGGGATCCGCGTCAATGCGGTGCTGCCGGGCCTCGTCGCGGGTGATCGCATCCGCCGCGTGCTCGAAGGCAAGGCGCAGGCGCGCGGCATGAGCTATGGAGAGGTCGAGGACCAGGCGCTCGCCGGCGTCTCGCTCAAGACCATGGTGACCGCGCGCCAGATCGCCGATCAGATCCTGTTCGTCTGTTCCCCGCGCGGGCGCACCATCTCGGGCCAGTCGCTCTCGGTCTGCGGCGATACGCGGCTGCTGGTCTGAGACACGCGATTTGGCCGGCCCGTGACCGCGCAGAGCGTGCGTGGCGGGTCTGCGACCGCAGGATTTTGCCCGCGACCCTTTTCGCCCATTACCCCAGGAACGCCCGCAACATCTTTGCGGCGCGACCGAGCTGGTCGTCGTTCATGCGCGACAAGGTGGCGTTGATTTCGGTCAGGATCCGCGCGCGCTCACCGGTGCCGGGCGTGGTGCTGGCACCGAACAGGACGGGCGCGGGGACATCCAGCGCCGCTGCTATCTTCTCCGCCGTCTCGAAAAGCGGTGCGGCAACGCCGCGCTCGATCTTGCCGATGGTCTCGCGCGAAACACCGATTTTCCCGGCAAGCTGCTCGAGGGTCCAGCCCTTCGCCTTGCGATGATGGCGGACATTCGCACCGAAAAGACGTTGAAGCTCCATACGCGCCCCCCTTTTCGGCAAGAGGCGGCAACAGGATGCGCAAATCGAGAAACGGGAAGTTTGCATTCCCATATTTGAGAACTATAACATCTCAAACGCTGAGAACAGATGCTGTGGTTCTGCGCATGACGGTCATTGATATAATCATCACAGCCCTGAGCGGGCTGTTGCTCGTCTTCTTCGGGGGCCAGGCCCTCGCGTTTATCGGCGTGGTGCTGTGGCTGGTCTGGACCGACGCCATCAAGCCGAGGCTGATACCCAGGCAGGAAATCGACCGCGTGGCCGCCGACATCATCGCCAGCTTTCCCGACCCCGAGGAGGAGGCCTTTGCTCGGCATCAGCGCGCCTGGTACCGCAGCGATGCTGCGGAACAGATCTATTGGTATCGGGTAAGGAAGGCCGTCAGGAAGCGGCTGGCGCGCGTGATGGACTGTCCCGCAGCGCGCGATCCAAGGCTAGATTTATTCTGAATTTCCAGGGAAGTGGTGCCGCTTACAGGACTCGAACCTGTGACCCCCTCATTACGAATGAGGTGCTCTACCAACTGAGCTAAAGCGGCGACCGGCGGGGCGCGTCGGGACCCGCAGCGGACGCGGGTCTCTTACATGGCGCCGTCCGGGTTGGCAAGCCGGAATCGAAACCGGATGCGCGCCCGCGCCACCGGGCTGAGCCGTCTATCGGTTGAACAGGCTACCGAGAAAGGATTGCTTGCGCTTTTTGGCTTCCTCCGCCTCTTCCGGGCTGACACCGGGATCATCCGGCGGGCGGGAGAGGCGCTCCAGACGCTCTTCCTCACTCAACCGTGCGGGCGCTTCGCCGTTCGGGCCGGCGGATGGGGCCTTGTCCGCTCGGGTTGCGACCTTGCCGGGTTCCGAATCGGCTTCGCGGCGTGATTCGTCCGCAGCGGACCGGGTCACATGCGCGGAATCCGGCTTTGACTCAGGCTTGGGCTCAGGCTTTGGCTCAGACTTGGATTCAGGCTTGGACTCAGATGCGGGCTCGGACTCCCCCTCGGCCACGGAACGGGCGGCCTCGGTCTTCACCGCCTGCGCCCGTGCCTCCTGGATCCGGACGCCTTCGGATTTGTCGGACGCGACGTCTCGCCCATCTTCGGCTTCGCCGACCGGATTCTGCTTCTCCGGCATTGCCGGCGCGTCGTCCCTGACCGGCGCCGCCACCGGCTCATCCGCGCCCCCCGCCTCACCGGCAAGGCCCAGCTTCGACTGTCGGGCCTCGTCAGGCTCAGCCTGGTGCGCGGCTTCCCGGGCATCGCGCTCGGGGGTGCCGGGTAATGGTATGGCCTGCTCGGGCGGCCCGGCGACGGTATCCTCCGGCGCCGTTGCGGCCTGCGCGTCGCGGGTTGCCGGTGAAGCGGCGGCGGCGGCCTGGTCAGCCGGCGCCGCCTGCGGCTTTCCCGGGCCGTGTGCGTCCTTTTCCTGCGATGTCTCTCGCTCCTGCGAGGCTTGCGTATTTGCGGGCTCCGCCTTGCCGGAGGCCGCCTTGCCAGATGCCGCCTTGCCGGCCTGCGCCTGTTCCGGCGGAATGATCTCCGCCTCGGAAGCGGTATCGGTTTGCGCTTGCGCGTCATACGTCACCGGTGCGCCGAGAATGCCGGCGGGCGTGCGCGCGCGATCATCGAGATCGCCGACCACGTCGTCGATCACGCTCGTTCCCTTGCCGGCAATCATTTCCGGCGGCGTCTCCCAGCGGAAGGCGTCGAGATGGCCGGAAACCGGGGAGATCGGCGACCAGCGGTCGGAGACGACACCATCGGCGATCCAGGCCTTGTCGCGCGGCGCATGCACCGCGCGCGCCAGCCATTCGCGCGCACCGGCAGAGGAACCCGCCTCGACCCGCGCGAGCTCGGCCATCAACAGGCAGACGCGCACGGTCGGGCGGCCCTCCTGCAACAGCGGATCGAGGGTCTTGCGAGCGGTGTCGAATTCCCGCGCCTCAATCGCGGCACGCACCAGCGCGATACGCCCTTCCGGCGCCCAGCTCGACAGCATGGCGAGTCGCTCGGCGCGCTTCATCCGGTCGAGGGCCGAATCGCCCACCCGCAGATGCGTATAGGCATCGGCGAGATCGGGATGCGGCGTGGCCTGCCAGGCGGCTTCGAGGATCTTGCCTGCCTTGCGCAGTTCCAGACGGTGCCCGAGAATGCGCCCGGCCAGCGTGGCTGCGGGAACCAGATCAGGTGCGAGCCGGACCGCCTCCTTGGCGGAAGCCAGAGCCGCGTCCTCGTCACCTTCGGCCCGGGCCAGCGCATCGGCGGTGAGCAGCACGGCGCGCTGACGTTTGGCCGTCGGCTTGTCGATCAGGCCGAGCGCGGCACGGCGCTCCACCGTATCGATCGCCGCGCGCCAGTCGCCGCGCGCGCACAGCCCCTCGAGCACGGCCTCGTTGGCCCAGTCCACCGCCGGGGCGAGACGCGCGGCCTCCGACGCGTGCTTCCACGCCGCATCCGCATCACCGCGCCGGCGTGCCTCGACATAGAGCCCGCGCAGGCCCAGAACCTGCGTCTCCTGCACCTGCGCCATTTCCTGAAACACGGCCTCGGCCTTGTCGCGATCACCGGATATCTGCGCGGCCTGGGCCTTGAGCAGCAGCAGCAGCGGCTCGTCCTTGCGCAGATAGCGCTCGGCATCGCGGGCATGGCGGCGCGCGGCGTTCTCGTCGCCCGAGCCGACGGCGATCATGCCGCGCGACAGGGCCTGGATCGCCTTGCGCTTCTTGCGTTCGCGCGCCGCGCCCGAGAGCCGCTGCGGCAGGTTGAGCAGGACGCGCCCGACCGCCTCCAGGAGGAGCAGCGCCGCGACCAGGACGAGCAGGGCCAGAGCCGCCACGGCGAGCCCCACCGAATAGCTCACCCCGTCCCAGACGAAGGCCACGCTGCCCGGCTGGTCGGCCAGCCAGACGGCGCCGGAGGCGAGAGCTGCGATGATCGCGAGATAGATCAGGACGCGCCACATGAAATCAGACTTTCCTTCTTCAACGTCCGTTCGCGAGCGCGGTCAGAGCCGTCTGCGCGATATCGAGGGCGGCGGCCCGGGCGGCCACCATTTGGTCGAGGGTCTCGCCGACATCCGATGCCTGCGCCTGCACATCATCCGGCAATGCCTGCCAGGCGGCGAGCGCGGCCTGCGTGTCGCCGGATTCGAGCGCCGTGAGCACAGGCTGCGCCGAGCCCGTATCGACATCCCGCCGGGGCGCATCGACGCGCTCGACGGTGACGGCGCGATCGACGAAGAGCTGGAGGAAGCCGGCGCCCTCGCCGGGCTCGCGCTCCGTGACGGCAGGCTCCGGCGGCGCCTCCTCGCCCGCAAGCGCGGCGGCGAGGCGATCGGCCAGAATATAGGGACGCGGGGCGCCATCCGCAGCAAAGGGTTCGAGCGCGGCGAGCGCGTCATCGGATACGCCCTGCCCGCGCAGCACGTCGAGGGCCTGGGTGTAGGGGCGCCCGTCGACCAGCGCACCGAGAATGTAATCCGCCGCCGAGGCGCGCGTCGCGGCAGCGATCCGCCCCTCCATCGGCACCTCGGCCTGGAGGCCGGAAACCGTGCCCTGAAGGGCGGCGATATCGTCCTGCAGGGCGGTGAGATCGCCTTGCAGCGAGTCGATCGCAGCCGTGTTGGCATCGATCGTGTCACGCGGCACATCCGGCATGTCCGGCATGTCCGGAATCGGGCGCTCGGCCGCCTCGCGCGCCGTGCTCAGCGCTTCCCCGGCCTGTGATTCGAGCGCATCGAGCCGCGCGGCAAGATCATCGGGCAGGGCCGGCGGGGCGATATCGCCGGCAAGTTCGCCCACGCGCGCCTCGATCGCGGCGAGACGGGTCTCGGCATCGGGGGTGGGGCGCAGCAGGAGATCATAGGCGATGAAGGCGGCACCGGCGAGGAGGCCGCCGATCAATCCGGCGGTGACGAGCCCGGATGCACCCGCACCGCCGCCCGATGGCGGCGCGCCGGTCGCACCCGTCTTCGCACGGGCCACGCGCTCGGGATTACGGGTGACGGCAGGGGAGGGCTGCGGCCCGGGCGCGGCCTGCGCCGCAGCGGGTTTCGCAGAGGGGGCGGGTTTCGCCTGTGTCGTTCCTGATGGCGCCGTGCCTGATTGCGCGGCCTTGCTCTGCGGCGCCTTGGCCTGATCAGGCTTGCTTGCGGAGGCCTTGCTCTCGGAAGGCTTGCTCTCGGGAGCTTTGCCCTGAACAGCCTTCGTCTGCGCAGGCTTGTTTGCCGCAGCCTTGTTCTGGTCGCTGCCCTTGTTCTGGTCGCCACCCTCTTTCTGGTCGACACCCTCTTTCTGGTCGACACCCTTGCGCGGTGTGCCGGATGGGCCCGTTGGGCGTGTTGGGGATTTCGTCACGATGGTCCTTCCCGTCTGGTTCTTGCCCGTCTGCTTCTTGCCCGTCTCGTTTCTACCCGTCTCGTTTGCACCCGGCAGGATACGCCTTGTGAACGGCCCCGCACGAACCTGCCGCGCTCGAACATCACATGCCCAACCTTAGCATCCGGTCAACGCGCCCCGCGATATCCGCAACGCTACGCATCCGGGCCGCCTCGCGCCGTCTCCGGCCTATCCAGAAGAACGCGAAACATGGCCTTTTCGTT
>PXAW01000220.1 GCA_003567055.1 Hyphomicrobiales bacterium | reverse complement strand
ATAGCGCAAGGCGAGCGAGAGCCCGTCGATCTTGGGCTCCGCGGTGAAGGTCAGCGGGCTGTCGCCGAGATTGAGGAAGCGACGCACCCGTGCGACGAAATCCTGCACCTCCTCGTCGTCGAAAGCATTGTCGAGGGAGAGCATCGGCACGCTGTGGCGCACCTTGGCGAATTTTTCGGAAGGCTTGGCGCCCACACCCGGCGAATCGCCACCGATCAGCGCGGGATGCGCATTCTCCAGATCGACCAGCCGCTTGCGCAGGGCATCATATTCCGCATCCGTGATCTGCGGCGCATCCTCACCATGATAGAGCTCGTCATGGCGCGCGATCTCCTGCGAGAGGCGCTTGTACTCGTTGCGCGCCTGGCGCTCGGTGAGTTCCGTGACTGCGATATCGGCACTGATGGAGCGGCTTGCCATCGATCGATTGTCCCCGTTGCGACCCGCCGCGCGGCGGCTGCGCTTGTTTAGCGCGGCGAGGCGGAACGGGGAAGGACGGATGCGAGGGGTTGGAGGGCGGGGGGCTGCGCTGACTGGAAAATTCAATATATAATTGCTTTGTGTGACATTTTATAATTTAAGCGCGCTTTCTGCAATGCCAACGGATACCCCTTGAGGGGATCAAGGGAGGAGCAGTTGGAACGGGGGTCCCAACGTGAAACGGCCTGGCGCGACTTTCTGGCCTGGACGGAACGGTTCACCAACGGTCGCTGGGTTTTCCGCGGCCTCGGCGATAGCGCTTTTGACCTGATACCGACTATCGGGCGCAGCAACTCGTACAGTTCAACGAGTGAACTGGCAGTTCTCGACATATTTCGCCGACGCGTAACTGAATTCCTTAGCTCAACCGAACCACTCAACGACTGGGATACGCTCGGGCTGGCCCAGCATCATGGTGCCCCGACGCGGCTCATGGACTGGACGAGCAATCCTCTGGTGGCCGCCTATTTCGCCGTCAACACGAAGGGACGCGGTGGAAATCCGGTTCTGATCGCGAAATCTCTTGCATCTGATGAAATCATTCAAACGGATGTCGAGACAGATCCGTTTTCCTGCGGGACGGGATTTGTTCTGCCTCGCTTCTTCACATATCGGATCTCCAGCCAAAGCGGGCTGTTCAGTGTCCACGCTGATCCGACTGAACCGATTCTCGATCATCGTGACCCGACGCGATCTGATCTGCGTTTCATCATCCCGTTCAATCAGCGTAACTATTTTCAGGAACGCTTGTTCTATTTCGGATTTGATGCGCAGCGCATCATGGGTGACGTCGACGGCATTGGCAGGCGTTTGCATTGGCAGTATGATCAGTCAATCGGTTTGGAAGTCGTGAGGTGACCGGCATGCTATCGCAGTTCTTGACGACTGGTCGCCCTCGCAATCCGCGAAGCACGACCGGCCCGATAGCCGAAGCCTCTGCGCTGCGCCGGGTTCGATCGGCTGAGGAGTACAAGGCCATAACCTCGGCTGTCCGGGTTTTTACCCCACCGGACGGTCTTCCCGATTTCTGGATAACGCTGGACGCACACGATCCTGAGGCGCGCTATGACGGCTTCGACGTCGTGCCGGAGGGTATATATCTGCGTGACGATCACGCCGGGAAACCTGTGCTCTTCGAGGCTTCCGGAGTGATTTATCTTGCATTCAAAGGCAGCGGAAATCCGGCTGGAACCGTGGCGGCGGAGGTCAAAGGCAAACTCCGGCGCGATGGTGACACGCTCAGGGCGGAGGTCACGGATCTGATCCCGCTCATTCCGTAAAGCCGCACCTTCCCGTCCCACCTGAAAACTCCTGCAATCCCACGGTAAACGCGATTGCATCCGGGCCGTTTGCGCCCTATATTCCGCACGATTCCCTGACATGTCGTCATGGTGCGCTCCGGCCCCGACCGGGACGGAGCACAGGAGATTTTTGGCCCGCGCGCATGGCCGCATAAGCCCGCGCCGTCGGGATTTTAAGGAGAAGACCCGTGTCAACCGGTTTGCTCATGCCCAAGGCGACCGCCGTCTGGCTGGTCGAGAACACGTCGCTGACCTTCGATCAGATCGCCGATTTCTGCAATCTGCACCCCCTCGAGGTGAAGGGCATCGCCGATGGCGAGGTCGCGACCGGCATCAAGGGCGCGGACCCCGTCAATATGGGGCAGCTCACCCGCGAGGAGATCGAGCGCGCCCAGAACGACCCCGCCCACAAGCTGCGCCTCGCGCCGCCGAAGGTGAAGATCCCGGAGATGAAGCGCTCCAAACGCGGCCCGCGCTACACGCCGGTCTCGCGTCGCCAGGACCGCCCGAACGCGATCCTCTGGCTCTTGCGCAGCCATCCCGAGCTGAAGGACGCGCAGATCATGCGGCTGGTGGGCACCACCAAGACGACGATCCAGCAGATCCGCGACCGCACCCACTGGAACTCGGCGCAGCTGCAGCCGCTCGATCCGGTGACGCTGGGGCTGTGCTCGCAGATCGATCTCGATCTCGAAGTCAAGCGCTCGGCCAAGGATCGCCCCGCCGTCGCGCCCGCCCCCGCAGACGACACCCTGCTGCCGACCGATCTCAGCCTGGCCGATCAGCCGGATTTCGACGAGAAGCGCCTCGCCGAGAACGCCTTCGGCGAACGCCCCGCGCCGGAGCGTGCGCGCGACGAAGAGCAGAGCTTCGACGCCGATTCGGTCTTTGCCAAGCTCAAGGGCCTCAAGCGCGAGGGTGGCGAGGAAGAGGAAGACGAAAGCGGCCGCTGAGGCCGGTATGCGCAAGAATGTCGGGCGATTACCGCATTGACCGCGCGCGATGCAGGGTGTTCCCTGCGCAGAGGAACCTCATTGCGAGTACCGTCTGATCGATATGCGCCAGTCCAATCTCTACGCTCTGCCCAACCTCCTGACTTACGGGCGCTGCCTTGCGGTGCCCGTGGTTGTCGCATTCCTCTTCTGGCCCCAGGAACACTGGGCGCGCTGGTGGGCACTCGGCCTCTTCGTCGCCGCAGCGGTCACCGATTACTTCGACGGGTATCTCGCCCGCGCCTGGAACCAGCAATCGGCGCTGGGCCGCATGCTCGATCCGATCGCAGACAAGCTGCTCGTCGCGGCGGTTTTGATGATGCTCGTCGCCGACGGCACCATTTCCGGGCTGTCGCTCTGGGCGGCGATCGTGATTCTCCTGCGTGAGATCCTCGTCTCGGGGCTGCGCGAATACCTCGCCGATCTCAAGGTGAGCGTCCCGGTCAGCGCCGTCGCCAAATGGAAGACGACGATGCAGCTCGTCGCCGTCGGCTTCCTCGTCGCCGGCCCGGCCGGGGAGGCGATCCTGCCCGGCACCATCCTGATCGGCACCGTGCTGTTGTGGATTTCCGCGATTCTCACCATCTATACCGGGTGGGACTATCTGCGCGCGAGCCTTGACCATATCGTCGAGGATATCCCGGTCGCGCAGGAAGCCGACGAGCCCGGCAACAAGGGCAGGGAGGACAGCGCGTGAGCGTCAAGATCGTGTATTTCGCCTGGGTGCGTGAGCGCATCGGCAAGACCGAGGAAACCCTCGATCCGCCGGCGGATATCGTCACCGTGGCCGATCTCGCCGGCTGGCTCGCGGATCGGGGCGAGGAATACGCCTATGCTTTCGAGAACCCGCAGATCGTGCGGGCCGCGATCGATCACGAGCATGTCAAGCCGGATACGGCGATTGCCGGAGCGCGCGAGATCGCCTTCTTCCCGCCCATGACCGGCGGCTGAGAGGTCGCGATGACGACGACCGATGCCTCCTGCGCCACCTGCACCCCCGTCATCCGGATCCAGCGCGAGGATTTCGACATCGCCGCAGAGATTGCGGCTCTGAGCGAGGGCCGGGCCGATATCGGTGCGCTCGCGAGCTTTACCGGCCTGTGCCGCGACGAAGGCGGACGGCTTTCGGCGCTGGAGCTCGAACATTATCCCGGCATGGCCGAGGCCGAGCTCGGGCGCGTCGCTGGCGAAGCCGCGCAGCGCTGGCCGCTCACGGGCCTCGTCGCGATCCACCGCTACGGACTGATTCGCCCCGGCGAAAACATCGTGCTCGTCATCGCCGCCTCGTCGCATCGCCACGCCGCATTTTCCGGTGCGGAATTCATGATGGATTTTCTCAAGACCCGCGCGCCCTTCTGGAAGCGCGAGCATCTCGTCACCGGGGAGACCGGCGGCTGGGTCGAGGCGCGCGATGCCGATGATGCGGCCATGGCACGCTGGACAGCGTGAGCAAGGCGCTTCACGCTTGAACCGCGTCGCAAGCTGACCCATAGCTTGGGTCACGCAGCAATCAAGAAAAGCCGGGGAGGCCGGGGACCGTGTCAGTCATCCAGAGCCAGATCGACGTGAAGTCCGACAGCGCGCGCGAGAATGCGGCGCAATGGGCGCGCCTTGCCGAAGAATTGCGCCATCGCCGCGAGGCGGTCGCCGCCGGCGGCTCGCAGCGCGCCCGCGAGCGCCATCTCGCCCGGGGCAAGCTGCTGCCGCGCGAGCGCGTCATGCGCCTGCTCGATCCCGGCGCGCCTTTCCTCGAGATCGGGGCGCTGGCGGCTTTCGGCATGTATGACGATGCCATTCACGGGGCCGGGCTGATCACCGGGATCGGGCGCGTGGCGGGCCGCGAGGTGATGATCGTGTGCAACGATTCCACCATCAAGGGCGGTACCTATTATCCCATGACGGTGAAGAAGCATCTGCGCGCCCAGGAAGTCGCCCGCGAGAACCGCCTGCCCTGCATCTATCTCGTCGATTCCGGCGGGGCCAACCTGCCGCACCAGACCGAGGTCTTTCCCGATCGCGAGCATTTCGGGCGCATCTTCTACAATCAGGCACAGCTCTCATCGATGGGCATCCCCCAGATCGCCTGCGTGATGGGTTCATGCACCGCCGGCGGCGCCTATGTGCCGGCCATGTCGGACGAGACCGTGATCGTGCGCCGGCAGGGCACCATCTTCCTCGGCGGCCCGCCGCTGGTGAAGGCCGCGACCGGCGAGGTCGTCACGGCGGAGGATCTCGGCGGGGCCGACGTGCATGCCCGTCAATCGGGCGTCGCGGATCACTACGCCACCGACGACGTGCATGCGCTCTCCATCGTGCGCCGCATCGTGGGCACCCTCAACACCCGCAAACAGACCGATCTCGCCATCGCCGAGCCGGTGGAGCCCTATTACGACACCGCCGAGCTCGACGCGATCATCCCCACCGATCTCAAGAAGCAATACGATATCCGCGAGCTGATCGCGCGGCTGGTCGATGCTTCGGAATTCGACGAGTTCAAGCGTCTTTTCGGCACCACGCTGGTGACCGGCTTCGCGCGGCTGATGGGGATGCCGGTGGGCATCATCGCCAATAACGGCATTCTTTTCTCCGAAAGCGCCCAGAAGGGCGCGCATTTCATCGAATTGTGCTGCCAGCGCCGGATTCCGCTGCTCTTCCTGCAGAATATCACCGGCTTCATGGTCGGGCGTGAATACGAGGCGGGCGGCATCGCCAAGGACGGGGCGAAGCTCGTCACCGCCGTGGCCTGTGCGCAGGTGCCCAAGCTCACCCTGCTCGTCGGCGGCTCCTTCGGCGCGGGGAATTACGGCATGTGCGGGCGCGCCTATTCGCCCCGCTTCCTCTTCACCTGGCCGAATTCGCGCATCTCGGTGATGGGCGGCGAACAGGCGGCGAGCGTGCTCGCCACGGTCAAGCGCGACAATCTCGAAGCCGAGGGCAAGTCCTGGCCGGCGGAGGAGGAAGAGGCCTTCAAGGACCCGATCCGCGCCAAATACGAGGAAGAGGGCTCGCCCTATCACGCCACGGCGCGGCTGTGGGATGACGGCATCATCCTGCCCTCCGAGACCCGTCGCGTCCTCGGCCTCGCGCTCGCGGCGACGCTGAATGCCCCCGTCCCCGAGACCCGCTTCGGCGTGTTCCGGATGTAGCGCGCCGGGATACGGGCGGCGCTGCCTCAGAAGGCCTCGCTGCGCTCGCCCGCGATCACCGCCCAGGCTTCGCCGAGCAGCGCGAGCAGGTCGCAGCCTTCATGCAGGAAGGCATCGACACCGGCTTCGCGCATCGGCGCTTCGAGATCATCGGGATGGCCGGCGAGGAAGAGGATGGCGCAGCCCGCCTCCTTGAGCGCACGGGCCGCCTCGACGCCATGCTCGGCATAGAGCGCTTCCGTCGAACACAGGCAGGCCGCGCTGGCGCCGCTCTCGGTGAAGGCTTTGGCCAGCGCCTGCGAATCGGTGAAACCCTCCTCGCCGATCGCCGCGACCCCACCCGCCGCGAAAGCGTTGCGGGCAAAGCCGGCGCGCGTATTGAACTGGGCGAGTTTGCCGAGATTGGCCAGAAAGACCTTCGGACGCTCACCGTTATCGGCGAGATACTGGTCCGAGCGATCGCGCAGATGCTCGTAGGGCTCGGCTTCACGCCGGTGCGGCAGGGCCGAGAGCAGGGTCGGCTCGACGCCCGGCGGCGGGTTCGCCGGCGCCCGTGTGCTCCCCCCCTCCGTGATCGCGGCGACGAGATCGGCAAAGCCGGCGGGCATGGTGGCCGTATCCGGCTCCGGCATCTCCGGGGGCGGCTCGCGCAGGGCGAGATCGACGGGCTTCTCGTCGAGATCGGGAAAGGCGCTCACCCCGGTAATCGGGGCGCGGCGATCCGCGATGACGGCGGCGCGGGCCGCGCGCACCTCACCGATGCGCACCTGCAAGGCGCTGGAAGCGAGGCTGCCGACGATGCCGCCATCCGATTCGATCTGCTGGAAAGCCTCCCAGGCCGTTTCGCAAAGCGCCTCGGTGAGCGCCTCGTAGCCACCGGCGCCGGCAGCCGGATCGACCACACGCCAGAGATTGCTCTCCTGCAGGAGAATATGCTGCGTATTGCGCGCCACGCGCCGGGCAAAAGCGTCCGGCAGGCCGAGCGCGGTCGTGAAAGGCAGGACGGTGACGCTATCGGCGCCACCGATGCCGGCGGAAAAGCTCGCGATCGTCGTGCGCAGGAGGTTGACCCACGGGTCGCGCTGCGTCGTCATCCGCCAGGCGGTCTCGGCATGCAGCCGGATCGGCGCCGGATCGAACCCCGCCGCCGCCTCGACGCGCGCCCAGAGGCGGCGCAGGGCGCGGAACTTGGTGATGGTCGAAAACTGATCGGCATCCGCCGCCAGCAGGAAGGCGAGGTTGCGCCGACCCTGCTCCGGATCGAGACCCGCTGCTTCCTGCGCCCGCCAATAGGCCAGTGCAGTCGCGAGAACGGCGGCGAGTTCCTGTGCTTCGCTGCCGCCGGCTTCGTGACAGGGCCGCCCATCCGCGAAGAAGATCGTGCCGGCAAATCCTTTATCCGCCAGAGCGACAGCCGTTTCGCCGCAGCGATCGGCGATCATCTCCCAGCTGGCCGAGAAACCGCCGTCACAGGCGGCGGCGCCGATCGGGTCGAGGGCGAGATCGGCATCGAGCTTGTCGAGCGACAGCCCGCGCCGGGCGGCCAGGGCGATCAGCGCCGCTGCGGCGTGGCGCCCGGAGCGGCCCGCATCGAGGCGGATCTGCACGATGTCGAGCAGCACCCCGTCGAGGGCGGCATCGAGATCATCGAGCGTGGCGATGCGCAGGCCGAAACCGCGTGCGGCCCTTGCGCCGTCGAAAACGAGGCTGAGCGCGTCGGCGCCACCTTCCAGATCCGTCAGCGCCTGACGTGCGGCTTCACCGGTATCGGGATGGTCGACGCGCTGGGCCACATGCCACGGCGCGTGTTCGGCGCGCACGGGCTGCGCCTGCGCCAGCGCGGCGGCATAGAGCGGATCGACGCGAATGCCGTCGGCGGTCTGCGAGACGAGGGTCTCCTCGAAATCGCGCCCCTTGAGGACGCCCTCGACGAGACGCATCCAGTCTTCACGGGTCGCGGCGGGAAAGGCTTCGCCCGAGGGCGCTTGCTGATCGGTCATCGGCTTCCACTAAAAGTGACGTATCGGCAGGCTCTTTTTGCCCGGTTTTGCCGCACTTGGCTACCGCCTACGCACCCATCCGGATGCGTAAAACACCGGCTAGCCGTTACCGCCCTGCCCTTCGCCACGCCGCAGCAGGAACACGCCCTGGCGCCCGATCATGTTCCAGATCCACCAGGGCAAAGGCAGGCGCACCGGGCGGTCGCCGGCATCGAGCGCCACCGCGCGCTCCATCACCGCACCGACTTCATGACACAGGGCGACGAAATCGCGCATGGTGCAATGGTGGATATTGGGCGTGTCGTACCAGCTGAAAGGCAGCTGCTCGGTGATCGGCATCCGCCCGCGCAGGAGCAATTCGAAACGCACGCGCCAGTAACCGAAATTGTGAAACGAGACGATCCCGCATTTGCCGATACGAAGCATCTGCTCGAGCACCTCACGCGGGCGCAGCGTCGCCTGGATCGTCTGCGACAGGATGACATAGTCGAACCCGTCATCGGGATAATCGAACAGATCCGTATCGGCATCGCCCT
>PXAW01000342.1 GCA_003567055.1 Hyphomicrobiales bacterium | reverse complement strand
GAGCCTGCTTGTCGTCTGCGGAAATGCTCTGGCAATCAAGCTGGTGTAGAGAGTACGGCTTGTTCATGCGGGAGTGGCGGCCTTGCCCCTGATCGAAACACTGCTCATCCTCACGGCAATCGCGGCTCTGGCCATTCCTGTCGTGGCGATAGTCGCCGTCGTGATCGCGCAGCGCGCCATGCGGCAGCTCGCCGGATTGCAAAGCCGGGTCGAGCGGCTCGAAGGGCTGCTGCGGACCCGATACCGGGATCCGGCGCCGGAAGCGGGCGAGCCCTCAGGCGAGGCGGCAGCGAAGGAGGCAGCGAAGGGGGCGGTGAAGGGGGCAGCACCGAAACAGGCCTCGCCGGAAGAGACAGGTCCCGAACAGGCGGCGCCAGAAGAATCCGTATCCGAGCAAGCGGCCCGCGCGGAAAGCTCCGAGCCCGCGCCATCGCGCGACGCGACCGGACAGGGCGCGCAAGCTGATCATGTTCCACCCCCGCCCCCACCCCCGCCATCCGCGCCGGTTCCCGCGATACGGGAGCCCCGGCGGCAGAAGGCGAGCCTCGAGGAGCGTCTCGGGGCGCGCTGGGCCGTCTGGGTGGGTGCTCTCGCGCTCGGGCTCGGCGGCGCCTTCCTCGTACGCTTCTCGCTGGAGCAGGATCTGCTGGGGCCTGGGGCGCGGATCGGGCTTGCGGCAGCTTTCGCGCTGGCCCTGCTGATCGGCGGCGAATTCCTGCGCCGGCGCGACTACGCCCTTGCACTGCCCGGTATCGGCCCCGGACACGTGCCGGCCGCCCTGACAGCCGCCGGTGCCGTCAGTGCCTTCGCGACCGCCTACGCAGCTTTCGCGCTCTACGGATTTCTCGGACCGGGCCCCGCCTTCCTGCTGCTTGGCCTGCTCGGTCTCGCGACCATGCTGGCTGCGGCCCTGCACGGGCCGCTGCTGGCCGCGCTGGGGCTGATCGGCGCCTTCGCCGTTCCGATTCTGACCGGCGGTGAGGGCGGGCAGACCTGGCCGCTGGTGCCGTATTTCCTCGTCGTCACGGCTGCCGCGCATGCGCTGGCATGGCTGCGGGGCTGGCGCCGGGTGGCGATTGCGGCGACGGCGCTCGCCGTTTCCTGGACGATCTTGATGCTCGACGGCCCGACCTTGCCGGTGCACCTGCATCTCGTGATCCAGACGGCGCTGGCCGTCTTCGTCTTCGCCTTCCTGCCCTATCGCGCGATCCCGCTTGGCGCGCAGCGGGCCGATCCGGGCGGGCGGGCCGTGTTTCTGGGCATTCTGGCGGTCTTCGTTTTCGCCACGAGCTTCTTGCCGGGCGGTGTGCAGACGCTTTACTTCCCGGGGTTGATGATCGCCCTGATGCTGCTGGCCGGCGCCGTGCCCGCCTTGTCGAGCGTCTCCGTCATGGCCGTCGCCGCTCTGGTCGCGGCGCTGCTGGTCTGGCCGGTGGCGCGCGAGGCGCTCGGCGAGCCGATACGGGTTCTGCCCGGGCCGGTGGGGGGTCTGCCCTGGCCGGACGCCTTCCGGTCCTTCGTCGCCTTCGCCGTGGCGGGGACGGGGGCTGCCGTCGCAATCGCCTACTGGCGCCTGCGCCGGACCACCGGGATGCCGGGCCGGATCATCCCGTATTATGCCGTGGTTCTTGCCGCTGCACCGCTTGTCGTGCTGATCGCCGTCAATTGGCGGCTGACCGGCGCCGCGCGGCTCATGGACGGGATCGCGGAACCGGCTTTCGCCGTCGCCGCCGCGCTCCTGGCGGGCGCCTATACCCTGCTCGCGACGCGCCATCATGCGCCGGTGCGGCGCGGGCATGAGGATATGTCTGCGGATGAGGTCGTGCAGCCGAACGGCGTCCCGGCCATGGCGCTGATCTGCGGGTTGTGCGCCGTCGCGGCTCTGGGCAATCTCGCCCTCGCGCTCGCCTTCTGGCTAGATCGCGGCATGCTCACCGTGGCGCTTTCTCTGGCCGGCGCCGGGGCTGCCTTCGTGGCGCAGCGCACCGGTATCGCCATGCTGCGCTATGGGGTGGGTGCGCTGGCCATCGTGGTGGGTCTGCGCCTCTTGTGGGATCCCGGCATCGTCGATGGCGATCCGGGGCGGACCATCCTGTTCAACTGGCTGCTCTGGGGCTACGGCGTGCCGGCGGCCTCCTTCCTCGCCGCTGCGCATTGGCTCAGCCGTGACGGGCGCGATGCGATGGCGCGGCTGTCGGAGGCGCTGGGCATCATCTTTGCTCTGCTGCTCGTCTTCTTCCAGCTGCGCCATGCCCTGTATGGCGGCATGCCGCCGGCGCGTTTCGATGCTCTGCTCGATGCCGGTCTCGCAGTGCTTACCGTCCTTTGCGCCGCGCTGATCCTGCTGCGTGTCGATTCCGGGCGCCCCGATCCCGTCACCCGGATCGGCGCGCGGATCTTCGGGCTGATCGCGCTCGTCATCTCCGGCGCGGGGCTCGCACTCACCGTCAATCCGCTGATCACCGATTCACCCGTGCCCGGCGGACGCTTCCTCAACGCACTCCTGCCTGCCTATCTGCTTCCCGCCCTCGTGGCGGGGGCGATCGCGGTGATGCTGCGGGGCGCGGTGAACGGCTTGCGGGAGACGCGCCTGCTGCAATGGCAGGCGCGCGCGATGGCCGTCCTCGCCTTCCTGCTCCAGGCGATCTGGAGCATCGCGGCGATCCGGATGGCGGTCCAGGGGCCCCGTATCGGCCTGGAAAGGATGACCGGGGAGGCGGAATTATGGGCCTATTCGGCCATGTTGCTCGTCGTCGGGGTCGGCGCGCTCGTTGTCGGTCTGTGGCGCAATCTGCCATGGCTGCGACTCATTGCCGCTGGATATCTGGTGCTTGCTGCCGCGAAAGTCTTCCTCGTCGATCTCGCGGGACTCGGCGGGCCGATCCGTGCCGCTTCCTTCATCGGGCTGGGGCTGGTGTTGATGGGTGTCGGCCTGCTCTACCAGCGGCTGCTGCGCCGCCCGCGCGGCGGATCGCCACCGCCGCACCGCGTCGCGGACGACGAAGCCGCCGGCGGCTGAGCGACAACGCGCATGCGCATCAACTGATTGCGGGGTTTCCACCCGGAACCAAAGGTATTACGTAGAAACCTGTAAGCGATTGCGCGTATGCGATCATGCCTGCGCGACCAGATCGAGGAGAGATTCATGAGCATTCAGGTTGGCGACAAGCTCCCCGCCACGACATTCCGCACCATGACGGCCGAAGGCCCGGCCCCCAGGACGACCGAGGAGGTCTTCAAGGGCCGCAAGGTCGTTCTCTTCGCCGTACCCGGCGCATTCACGCCGACCTGCCACAAGAACCACCTTCCCGGCTTCATCAGCCATCTCGAAGCCATTCGCGAAAAGGGCGTCGATGCGGTGGCGGTGACCGCCGTCAATGACGTGTTCGTGATGGATGCCTGGGCGAAATCCTCCGGCGGCGAAGGCAAGATCGAATTCCTCGCCGACGGCAGCGCCGAGTTCGCCAAGGCGACCGGCCTCGAACTCGACGCGACCGGCGGGGGGCTCGGCATCCGCTCGAAGCGCTACGCCATGATCGTCGAGGACGGCACCGTCACCTGGATGGCCGTCGAGCCGGCGCCGGGCCAGGCGGATGCGACCAGCGCCGACGTGGTTCTCGGCCAGCTCTGATCCGGAACGCCCGAATCTGCAATGCGTGCGTGCAGCGATGCGCGCACGCAGTGCCCCCCGGCCCGGTAAATCAAGATTGTCCGGACAATTCCATGCGCATATGCCTCTGCGCGCCCTGCATGAATTCCGATGGACGGATGGGCGGCGCTGGTCTCAAATTTTGAAACATTGATATTTGTGATTGTGGAAGGGTCCCGATGATGGAAGCCTCCGATCTGGTGACGCGCCGCCGGCCTCTCGAGCGCGAATACACCGAGAATCCGGCTTCGGCGCGTGTGGTTTTCCGTTCACGCGGGCGGGTCGATCCGGAAGGCGTGGCCTGCCGGGTTGAGACCGGGCACGGCATCACCGTCACCGGCCTGCATCGCGCCACGGGCGGTACCGGGGCCGATCGTGCCGCAGAGGACATGCTGCTGGAGGCGCTGGTGGGCTGTGCCGGCGTCACGCTCAAGGCGATCGCGTCCAGACAGGGGATCGTCATCCATGATGCGCAGATCGAGGCGGAGGGCACCCTGGATTTTCGCGGCACGCTCGGCATCGCCGATGATGCCCCGGTCGGCTTCTCGGCGATCCGGCTGGTTTTTCGTATCGTCAGTGATGCCGATGATGCGACCCTCGACGATCTGATCGCGGCCACGCGCGCTCGCTGCGTCGTCTTCCAGACATTGACCTGCGTTCCGGAGCTCGTCGTCGCACGCGCCTGAGAATCGCCCGACACCTTGCCGGACAGGCATTTTTACTGTCCCGGCATGGTGGTGCGACCGGATCATATTGTTGTGATTGCATTGCCGATGCAACCGGAAAGGCGGTTGTATGTTTTCCCGAAATGCTTGCTGGTATTTTTTGTCGCAGCGCACTACCATGGGGCATCAGCAACAATCGAGGAGATGGAGGGATGCTTCGCACCCGTGCCGATGAGATTTCGGAAATTGCCTTTGGTTTCATGGCGTCGAAGGCGCTGTTTTCCGCGCTGCATTTCGACCTGTTCACGCATCTGAACGATGGGCCCAAGACTGCCGAAGAACTCGGTCGGATGGCGGGATTGCATACCGATCGTGCCGAAACCCTGCTGACGGCCCTGGCCGGCCTCGGTCTCGTCGCGGTCGATGACGGAAAGTTCTCCAATGCGCCCGCTTCCGAGGCCTTTCTCGTGAAGGGTGCGAAATACGATTTCGGTGATTACCTGCGCCGTCAGGTCGGCCAGCAGATGTACGGCCTGCTCGATCAGGTCGAGGATGCCCTGAGCGGCAAGCTCCCGCCCGAGGCGACGGGCTCCTATGCCGAGTGGTTTTCCGATCCCGCCGAAGCGCGGCTCTATTCCGAGAGCCAGCATGCCGGCTCGCTCGGCCCCGCGCGCCAGCTCGTCAGGGCGCTCGATCTGTCGGGTGCAAAGCGCATGCTCGATGTGGGCGGTGGTACCGGCGCCTTCGCGATCACCTTCTGCAAGGCCTTTCCCGAACTCGCCGCGACAGTGGTCGACTTCCCCAACGTGGCCACGATCGGGCGCGAATTCGTCGAAAAGGCGGGGCTGAGTGACCGCATCCACTATATCGAGGCTGACGGTCTCAAGGCCGACTGGCCCCGCAATCAGGATGTGATCCTGATGTCGTATCTGCTCTCGGGCATTCCCGGCGAGACCCACGAGGGGCTGATCAAGCGCGCCTATGATCATCTGGCACCCGGCGGTACGCTGCTGATCCACGATTTCATCGTCTCCGCCGATCGCACCGGGCCCAAACTCGCCGCCCTGTGGCAGTTGCAGCACACGGCGTTCACGCCCGAGGCGCGCTCCGTCGATGACGCCTGGCTGGTCGAATCCATGGAGCGTCACGGCTTCAAGGATGCCTCGGTCGAGACCATGATCCCGGAAATGACCATGCTCGCCAAGGCGGTGAAGCCGGCCTGACGGTGGTGATCCGGCGCCGGTCACGACCATGAGGCGTGATCGGCGCCGCGCTCCGGCGTTTGCACACAGAATCCGCTTTCGCACAAGCTTGTGCCGGCTTAATCTGTCGTCATGAGCGAACTCGTCACCGCCATCCGCATTGCGGGCCCTGCCGATTATCGCGGCATCTCCCAGACCTTCGACCAGGCCTGGCGCGAGGCCTATCGCGGGGTCATCCCGGGCATTCAGCTCGAACGTCTGGTGCAGCGGCGCGGGCCGCAATGGTGGTGGCGCACGCTGCACCGCGCCCGTCCGGTCGCCGTGCTGGAGATCCGCAAGCAGATTGCCGGTTATGCCTGCTATGGCCGCTGCCGCGACAGCTCCATTGCCGCTTCCGGTGAGATCGATGAATTCTATCTGCGCCCCGAATATCAGGGGCTCGGTTTCGGGCGCCGCCTGTTCGGATCGATCCGGGCCGATCTGCGCAACCGCCATGCGGGGCCGGTACTGGTCTGGTCGCTCGCGGAAAACGAGCGCGCCTGCGGCTTCTACGAGGCCATGGGCGGACAGCGCATCGCCAGCCGCAGCGAAACCGTGGCCGGCACCCCCCTCACCAAGATCGCCTATCGCTTCGATTGAGCGGGGCGCGGGGTGAGCCCCCCCTACAACAGCGCGGTGCCGTCCTCGTCCTCGTCCTCGTCGTCATCCGGCGGCGGGGGAGGGGCTGCTTCCGCGAGGCCTGGTTCTGCCGTTTCTGCATCGGCATCACCGGGACGGGCGCGCACATCGACGATCCGGGCGCCGGGGAAACTGTCGAGCACCGAGCGCACCAGCGGATGGTCTGCCGCGCCGCGTTTGCGCTCGCGCTCCGCCGCCTCGGCCTGTTCGTGCAGGGTGGGCGCGCCCGGCTGTGAGGAAAGCGCCACGACCCAGCGCCGACCGGTCCAGTCGGCAAGCTTGCGCATCAGTTCCGGGGCGAGATCGCGGCGGGCACCCTCGGCGAGGGCGAATTCGATCTGCCCGTCCTCGAAATGCACCAGACGCACATCACGCTCCAGCGCGGCCTTGATGACGATGTCGCGCTTCTCCTCGGCGAGGGCGACGAGATCCTCGAACCGCGCGAGATGCAGCCCGGTAGCGGGGGCAACGCCCGCACGCCCCGCTGCGGCACGGGCGGCGGCATCGCGCTGCGCCGGCGAGGATGCCGGGACGGCGCTGAGCGCGGGGCGGGGCGGGGCTACCGCATCATCGGCCTGCGCTTGCGGGTGGGGATGAGCCTGCGACTGCGCGGCCCCGGCATCGCCCGCGACCATGCGGGTCGCGCCGGGATCGCGCGCGGCGGAGGGCGCGGAAACGGGAGCGAGCGTGCCGGATGGCGCATCGCCGGCCCGGACGCCGCCGCCTGATGCTTCGCCGGCACTCGATCCGCCAGCATGTGATCCGCCACTTGCCTGTGGCCCGCCTGCCGGTCTGCCGCCACCGCCAGAAGGCGCGCCGGCATCCTCGCGCAGCATGCGCAAAGCCTCGTCCGGGGTGGGCAGATCGGCGACATGGGCCAAACGTACCAGCACCATCTCGGCGGCGGCGATCGGGCGGCTCGCCGATTCGACCTCGGCGACGCCCTTGAGCAGGATCTGCCAGTTGCGCGACAGCACCCGTACAGAGAGATCCTGCGCGAGTTCCGCCCCGCGCTTGCGCTCGGCCTCGGTCAGGGCCGGGTCGGAGGCGGCGTCCGGCACCAGCTTGAGCCGCGTTACCAGATGCGTGAACCCGGCGAGTTCGCGCAGGATCGCGGCGGGATCGGCGCCCGCGCCGTATTGATCGGCCAGAAGCGAAAAGCTCTGCACGATATCGCCGCGCATCACCGCTTCGAACAGATCGATCACCCTGGCGCGATCGGCGAGGCCGAGCATGTCGCGTACGGTGTCGGGCGTGATCGTGCCGGCGCCGTGGGAAATCGCCTGGTCGAGCAGCGACAGCGCATCGCGGACCGAGCCCTCGGCGGCGCGGGCGATCGCGGTCAGCGCCTCGGGATCGGCGGTGACGCCTTCCAGACCGCAGATCCGGGTGAGATGCGCCACCAGCCGGTCGGCCCCCACCCGGCGCAGATCGAAGCGCTGGCAGCGCGACAGGATGGTGACGGGGACCTTGTGGATATCGGTCGTGGCGAAGACGAATTTCGCATGCGGCGGAGGCTCTTCCAGCGTCTTCAGGAAGGCGTTGAACGCGCCCCCCGAGAGCATGTGCACCTCGTCGATGATATAGACCTTGTAGCGCGCCGTGACCGGCGAATAGCGCACGGCATCGTTGATCTGGCGCACGTTCTCGACGCTGTTGTTGGAGGCCGCGTCGATTTCCATCACATCGATATGGCGGCCCTCGATGATCGCCTCGCAATGCTCGCCGGGCTCGGCCAGATCGATGGTGGGGCCGTCCGTATGGCCGGGGCGCTGATAATTCAGGCCGCGCGCGAGAATGCGCGCCGTCGTCGTCTTGCCCACGCCGCGCACGCCGGTGAGCATCCAGGCCTGGGGGATGCGCCCGGTGCGAAACGCGTTCGAGAGCGTGCGCACCATGGCTTCCTGGCCGATGAGATCATCGAAATCGCGCGGGCGGTATTTGCGGGCGAGGACGCGGTAGCCGGCGCCATCGTCGCGGCGCGGCGGTTCGAGGCCGGCAAGCGCCGGCTCGGCTTCGCCGGAAGGGTCTGTCACGCCGGGCTCGAATTCGTTCATGCGCCTATTGGACACGAGGCGAGGGCCGGGCTCAACCCGAAACCGTTTCGGGCACCGAATCCGCCGGGGAAACAGGTGGGAGGTTGGACGAGAACCCGCTCGGTCTCGTTAGGGCTGCTTCCTTCCGGACCTGACCCGGTTGGCGAGTGAAACGTCCCTCGCCAACCTCCCGACCGCGATATGGCAGTTATGAGAGCCCGTGACAAG
>PXAW01000121.1 GCA_003567055.1 Hyphomicrobiales bacterium | reverse complement strand
CGATACGGATACGCTGCGCCAGGCCACTAGGGACGTGCGCGACTTCGGCGTCGTCGTCTCGGAGCAGGACGCCGCGCAGATCGAACGCACCAATGATGCCATCTCGCGGCTGGGCCTGATCTGGCGGGGGCTGTCGAACCAGCTGGCCGTTGCTGCAGCCCCGGCGCTGGAGGCCGTGGCCGACGCCATGGCCGCTGTCGCCCGCACCACCGGCCCGCTCGGGCAGGCCATCCGGGGGCTCTTCGACAATCTCGGTCGTCTGGCCAGCATTGCCGCGAGCTTTGCTGCCTTCATGGCCGGGCGCTGGGTGGCCGGGCTGGCCGTCGCCGCGCTCTCCGTGCGCGGGCTGGCGACGGCGCTGGTCGTGCTGCGTGGGGCGCTGATCCGGACGGGCATCGGTGCGCTGATCGTCGGTGCGGGCGAGCTGATCCACTGGTTCACGCGCCTGGCCGGCGCCACCGGCCGCTGGAGCGAGGCGCTCTCGCTGATGGGCGCGGTGGGGGTCGGTGTCTTCCGGGGGCTGGTGAGCGAGGCGCTGATCATCCCCATGCGCCTTGGCGCCGTCTGGGCCGACATGCAGGCGGGCTTCATCCGCGCCCTGGCCAACATGACCGCCGCCTTCGGGGACTTCATCGCGGGCTTCGAAACCTTCGCCGACATGCCGGCCGCTGGCCCGCTGCAACCCCTGGTCATTCTGGGCCAGACCGCGCGCGGCGCGTCCCTCGCGGTCGATGCGCTCAACCGCTCGGCCGACGCCTGGACCCGGCGGGCCGAAGCGGCGCGCGATGCGACGCAGCGGTTGAGCCGGCAGGGCTGGCAGCCCATGCATGATGCGCTGGCGCGCATCCGCGCGATCCTGGCGCAGGCCGCCGAAGGCAGCGCCGAGGTGAATGCCGCGCTTTCGGCCTCGCTGCGCGAGATCGGGGATGCGCTGGAAAGCACCGCCGGCGCGGCGCGCGGGGCCGGGCGCGCGCAGCAGGAGGCCGCCGGGCAGGCCGCCGAGGGCTGGGCGCGGGTGCTCGGGCAGCTGTACAGGTATCGCGACGAGACGATGGACGTGTTCGGCCAGATCGGCGGCGGGATCGTCAATGCGTTTCGCGGTGCCGAGAATGCGCTGGGCGAATTTGTGCGCACGGGCAAGCTGCGCGTCAGTGAGCTGGCACGCGCGATCATCGCCGATTTCGCGATGATCGCGGCGCGCCAGGCCATCTTCGGGCCCCTCTCGAATGCCCTGATGGCTGCGCTGGGCGGGTTCGGCGGCGGCGGCATGGCCCTTGCATCGCTGCCGCGGTTCGAGACCGGCGACCATGCCTGGCCGGGGGCGCGATCGGCCGGGCTGGACGGTCGTGGCGGGCGCCTTGCCATGCTGCGTCCCAACGAGAGCGTCATCGGCCACGCCAGGGGCGGCGGCACCGGCAGCATGACGGTCAATGTGATCAACAACGCCCGCACGGAGATCCGCACGCAGGAGCGCCAGGCCAGCGGCGGCAAGACGGTGGACGTGATCATCGACGAGCTGGTCGGCGAGAAGATCGGCACGCCCGGCAGCGCCGCAAGGCGGGCGCTGCAGGCCAATGGCGGCGTTCGCCCGCAGCTGGCGCGGCGGTAAGGCATGAGCACCCCTGTCTGGCCCGCCACGCTGCCCCAGAACATGCTAATGCGCGGCTATGCCGAGGCGAGCAAGGATAACGTCATCGCCTCGCAAAACGATATCGGCCCCGACAAGCTGCGCCGTCGGGCCACGGCGGCGGTCAGGCCGGTGGCGGGCTCTGTGGTTCTCGATGACGACCAACTCGAAATCCTGCGCGACTTCATCGCGGATACGATCGGCGATGGCGCGCTGGCCTTCACCTTCCCGGCGCAGAGCGAGAGCGGCACATGGCTGGTGCGGCTGCGCGAGCCCGTCGGGATCGCGCCCTTCGGGCTGCGCTGGCAGGTGACGCTGGCGCTGGAGATCCTGCCATGAGCCGCAGCACGTCCGGGAACTTCCGCGCGGCGGCGTTTGCAGGCGAGACCGACGAGGTCGTCATCTGCCTGCTGACCATCACGCATGCCGAGATGGCAGCACCGGTGCGGCTGTCGAGCGACCCGACCGAGAGGATAGCCGACAACCCGGTGACCTACGCGACGACAAGCCGGGGCGAGATTTTCCTGTTCCTGCCGTTTCAATTCACGCTGCCGTCGGACCAGAATGACGTGCCGCCGCGTGTGGCAATAAGCCTGGACAATGCGGATAGGGCGCTGATCGGGCTCTTGCGCACGGTTTCGTCGCCCTTGCAGGTCAAGGTCGAAATCGTGCTGGGTTCGTCGCCAGATGAGGTCGAGGTCGATCTGCCGATCATGCAGCTTTCGGAGGTCGACTACACGGCTGAGGGCGTGCGCGCCAATCTGGTGATCGACGGCATGCAGACCGAGCCTTTCCCTTCCGGTCATTTCGATCGCGGCCGATTCCCAGGGCTGTTCTGATGATCGACCGGCTGGTGGGCATCCCCTATGTGGTCGATGGCCGGGACTGGGGCGGGGCGGATTGCTGGGGGATCGTCTATCTCTACTTTCGGGCCGTGCATGGCATCGAGGTCGAGCGCTACGACGCGGCAGCCTCCACCACGGCGCTGGATCGCCGCGCGCTGTCCGAGATATTCCGCCATGATGTCGCCCCGCGCTGGCACCCGGTCGCAGAGCCGAAGGAAAGCGATCTCGTCGCCATCCGTCACGGTCGCGAGATAGCCCATGTCGGCATCCGGCTTGCCGGTGGTCGCGTGCTGCACTCGCCGGGGCCGGGGCCGTCGCTGATCGAGCGCGCCTCGTCGCCGCACATGCAGCGGCGCATCGCCGGTCATCTTCGCCATGAGGCCCTGCTGTGACCCTTGCCCTGCCCTCACTGACCGGCGAGCTGCTGACCGACGCGGACGCTGTGCGCGTGATCGTGCGACCATCGGTGTTGCGTGAGGCCCGGCATGAATTCACCGCGCCGGCGGGGTATTCCATGGCCGAGATCATCGCGGCATATGGCGGCAGCATCTCAAGCCGGGCGCGGATCCATGCCGCCATCAACGGCGAGGCGGTTGCGCGCGACTGGTGGGCGCGTGTGCGGCTCAAGCCCGGCACCATGGTCACGTTGGTCGGCGTGCCCGGCCGAGGCTCGCTCCGCACGATACTGGCCGCTGTCGTCACTGTGGCGGCGACGGTGATCGCGCCGATGATCTCGGCGCCCATCATCGGGGCTTTCGGGCTGACCGCAGGCGGCATTGGTGCCGGCGCTGTCACGGGGCTGGTGGGCGCGGGCATCTCGATAGCCGGGGCGCTGGCGGTCAACGCGCTGTTTCCGGCGTCGAGGCCGTCATTTGATCGCCTGTCGCCTGATTTCGGTGACAGGAGCCCGTCTTATGCAATCGGCGGCGCGCGCAATGAGGCTCGCCCCTATGGCCCGATCCCTGTGGTGCTGGGCAGGCATCGTCACTCGCCGCCCTACGGCGCGCAGCCTTATACCGAGGTCTTTGGCGACGACCAGTATCTGCGGTTGCTTTTTGTCTGGGGCTACGGGCCGATCCAGGTCAACGATATCCGGATCGGCGAGACCCCGATCTCCGAATTCGAGGGCGTGAGTATCCGGACAAGGCAGATGCTGAGCGATGGCGCGATCGGCATTTACCCGCAGGTCACGTTCGAGGAACAGCTTTTCGTCACCCTGTCGCCGCCGAAGGAATTCTCCGTTCGCCGCACCGCCGCCGATATCGACGAGTTCACCGTGGATGTCGCTTTCCCCGAAGGGGTGTTCCGCTTCCGGCGCAAGAATGGCCGTCGGGTGTCCTACACGGTCACAGTGCGGGTCCAGTATTCCGCCGTGGGGTCGGGCGGCTGGACAAATGCCGGTGACATCGTGGTCAGGTCTTCCGAGCTCGATCCGCTGCGCCGGTCGGTGCGCGTGGAGGTGCCGCGCGGTCAATACGATGTGCGGGTCGCCAAGTGGAGCGACGAATATGACGGGGATGACACGGTTGGCGAGAATGTGGTCTGGACATCGCTGAAGAGCCGGCGCGATGAGGCTCCGATCAGGCCCGACAAGCCGCTGACGGTGAGTGCCATCAGGATCAAGGCGAGCGAGGAGCTGTCGGGCGTCGTGGCGACGCTCAACGCGGTTTGTCATGGCCTTGTGCGCTCATGGAATGGATCCGAGTGGGTCAACAACCAGAAGTCGAGCAACCCGGCTGATCTGTTCCGGCATGTGCTGCAGGGGCCAGCCAATGCACGCCCGGTGAGCAATGCCCAAATCGACTTGCCGAACCTGCAGGAATGGCATGCCTACTGCGAGGCTGAGGGCTTTGCCTTCAACCAGGTGCGCGATTTCTCGGCATCGGTATTCGAGACTCTGCGCGACATCGCGGCGGCGGGTCGCGCGGCGGTATCCTTGCGCGACGGCAAATGGGGCGTGGTCTGGGACGCGGGTGCCACGGATATCGTCCAGCACTTCACGCCGCGAAACTCGTCGAGCTTCCGCGCCGCGCGCGCCTATGCCGACCTGCCGCATGCATGGCGGGTGCGCTTTCTCAATCAGCGGCAGCGCTGGCTGCAGGATGAGCGGATCGTCTATGACGATGGCTACAACGAGAACAATGCCACGAAATTCGAGGGGATCGACTTCGCGGGCGTCACCCACCCGGACCTGATCTGGCGGCATGGGCGGTATCACATCGCGCAGCTGCGGCTGCGCCGCGAAACCCATGAGCTCGATACCGACTTCGAGCATCTTGTCGCCACACGCGGTGACCGCGTGCGCGTGCAGCATGACGTGGCGATGTGGGGGCGGGCCGCCGGGCGCGTGAAGGCGGTGAGCGGCCAGGATGTGACGCTCGACGAGCCTGTCGAAATGGAGGCCGGCACCACATACACCCTGCGCTTCCGGCGGGATGATGGCGAGACCCTCGAGCGCACCGTCATCGGCGCTGATGGCACATTCCACACGGTTACGCTCGATGGCTCGGGCGACGTGCCGGAACCGGGCGATCTGTTCATGGCAGGCGAGATCGGGAAAGAAAGCGTGGTGCTGCGGGTGCTGGCCGTCATGCCTCGCGAAGACCTCGGCGCGCGGCTGGTGCTTGTCGATGATGCGCCCGAGATCGCCGATGCGGAGAGCGGCCCGATACCGCCCTTCAACACGCAGATCACCGGCGACACCGATTTTTCAACGCAGCGCGTGACCCCGGTTTCGGCCGTCGAAACACTTGTCGAGATGGTCAACGCCGTGCGGTCTCGCGTGCGGGTGAGCTGGAATGCCCCCGAGCTCGGCGATGTCCTGGCCTACCAGGTCAGTTGGCGGCTGCGGGATGCGACCGAGTGGACCACGGAAAGCGTGAGCTCGAAGGCAACAAGGCACGACATCTTCGACCTGACGGCAGGGCTTCACGACATCCAGGTCCGGGCTCTGTTCCGGCTCGGCTCTGTCAGCGCCTGGGGGAGCACCACCATCAATGTCGCGCTTGCCTACGCGGTGCCTGACGATGTGACCGGATTCCGGATATCGGTCAACGGCGACACAGCGACCCTGCAATGGGATGACCCTGACGATATTCTGGTTTCGGGCTATATCATCCGCTTCTCGCCGATCACGACCGGGGAAGTGCCGTGGTCGGCAGCAGCCCCGCTTCTCAGCACGGGGCGCGTGCAGTCCGTTCAGGTGCCGGCGCGGGCGGGCACATACCTGATCCGGGCAGTGACCCATGCCGGCACCCGCGCCGAAGCCCCGGCGCGGATCGTCTCGAGCATCTCGGGCATCACGCCTTTCAATGTTGTAGAGCTCGTCGAAGTGCACCCCGAATGGGCGGGCGACAAGGAAAGCGTCCATATCGATGACGACAACAGGCTGCGCCTTGCCGCCGGGTCCGATCTGTTCGCAGCCGATGATTGGTTTGGCCCCGGCGACTTCTTCTTTCAGGACGCGGGCGTCGCCACCAGCGGCGTCTACACATTCTCGGAAGTCATCGATCTGGGGCAGGTCTACACCAGCCTTGTCACTGTGTTTCTCGATGCCTTCGGGGTCAATACGCTCGACAACTGGTTCGCCCGCACCGACGCTTTCGAGCCCGATGACTGGTTCGACGTGGACCCGGAAGCGTGGTCTGCCGCCGTCGATGTATCGACAACCGATGATGACCCGGCTGCTGGCAACTGGAGCGACTGGGCCGAGATCGGCGCGGCCAATATCGCGGCCCGCGCTTTCCGCTTCCGGCTGCGGCTCGAGACATCCGACCCGGCCATCACGCCGGTTGTGCAGGCTCTCGCCGCCGAAGTGGACATGCCCGACCGGGTGATCGGAGGCGACGATCTGGTGGCGCCGGTCGAGGGCCGCACCGTCACCTTCAGCCCCGCCTTCCGCGTGCTGCAGGGCATCGGCATCGCGGCGCAGGAGCTCGTGAGCGGCGACACCTACGAGATCACCGGCAAGAGCGAAGCCGGCTTCACCATCATCTTCCGCGACTCCGGCGGTGCGCCCGTCGAGCGCAGCTTCGATTATGTCGCCAAGGGCTATGGAAAGGTTAACGCATGACGCAACCCGCAAACTTCGGAGTTCCGAGATCGGGGCCTGCATCCCCCACAACGATGGCCGAGCGGATGGATGACAGCCTGGATGCGCTGCTGTCGCTGCACAGGGGAACATCGAGGCCCTCCTATGCCGTCGCCGGCACGCTGTGGATCGACGACAGCGCGGGCGATGTCTGGGCGATCAAGGTGTTCGATGGCAGCAACAGCGATGCGGTGCTGGCGTGGTTCGACAGCTCGGAGCCCGGCATCACGATTGGCAACATTGTCGGCACGGTTTCCCAATCGGGCGGCATCCCTACGGGCGCGATAGTCGAGCGCGGCTCGGGTCCGGGCGGGCATTACACCCGCTTCGCGGATGGCACGCAGATATGCTGGACGACCATCACCCTGTCCTTCAACAACAACAACAACATTCAGGCGGATTGGGATTTCGAGGTCGCATTCAGCTCGCTGCCCGAGGTGTCGGCGACCGGCGGCGGGGCTGGCGGTGCCGCCCCCAACAACACTCATCTTGGCCCGCTCATGCTTCCCAGCAGAACAACTACGAGCGCCTTGATACGACAGTTTCGCATCGATGACACGATCGATTTCGAGCCCGGCGACGAGATGGATGTGAGCGCCATCGCCATTGGCTTCTGGCATGAATGAGGAATGACACCATGCATCTGACACTGATCCCCCGGCGCGGGCTGCCCGGCCAGCCCGCCACCACGCTGCATGTCGCGGGCGACGTGCTGACAGTCGATACCGAGGCCACCAGCTTCGCAGATGTGCCCGAGGGCGGCGAGGCATGGCCTGTCGGCGAGGATCACCCCTTCGTCGGTCCCATCACCCGCAAGGACGGCGTGATCCACGCCAGGCTGCGGGTGCGGATCGGCCCCGATGCCGCTCGGCACCGCCTCGATGACCCGGCGCAGGTGGTCATCCCCGATGCCGAGGGCGCTGTCGATATCCCCTATACGCGCAAGGAGGCCGCCCATGCTTGACCTGATCATCAAGAGCCCCGAGGACATTGCCGCCGAGAGGCTGGCCGGGGCGCGCGCGAATGCCAGCCTGAGGCGCGGCGTCTTCGCAGACCGCGTCGCCGATGCCGGACACATCACCGACGGGGAAGCCGAAGCCTGGGCGGGCGGCACCGCCATTCCCGAATGGGTATCGGATGCCATCGACGGGGCCATCGCTACCGGCGCAATCGAGGCCGGCGCGCGGCGTTCGGTGCGCATCGCCGTGCTGGCGCAAGAGCGCATTCGCCGCACCGACCGGCTGATTCCCGTGCTGGCCGAGGCGGCGGGGCTGACGGAGGCGCAGGTGGATGCGCTGTTCGGGATCGGGCCGTGACAATGCGAGGCGACGACATGGCGGATAATGGCTGGCATCTGGATAGGCGGGTGCCGATCAGCATCATCATCGTGCTGGTGGTGCAGATGATGGGCGGGGCGTGGATGGCCTCCAGGATGCACAGCGACATCGAGCGCAATGCCCGAGACATTGCCCGGCACGAGCGCGTGATCGAGCTCATGACGATGTCCAGCCAGGAGCAGGCCGTGCAGCTTGGCCGGATCGAGGAAAGCATGAGCGCCATGCGTGGCGATATCGGGCGGCTGGTGCGGCTGCTGGAAGGGGGCAGGCCGTGACCATGCATGCAAGCTGGCGGGACGTGCCCGCCGATCAATGGCCCTGGGCCAACTTCTCCCCGGCCGAGATCGCCTGCCGCGGCACCGGCCAGCTGAAGCTGAATCCAGAGGCACTGGACAAGCTGCAGGCGCTCCGCGACCGGCTGGGCAAGCCGCTGATCGTGCGCTCCGGATATCGGAGCCCCGAACACAACCGCAATGTCGGCGGGGCGCCGCGCTCGAAGCACATGGACGGCACGGCTTTCGATATCGCCATGGCGAACCATGATCCGGTTGCGTTCGAGGCCGCGGCGCGCGAGGTG
>PXAW01000172.1 GCA_003567055.1 Hyphomicrobiales bacterium | reverse complement strand
GTCCTGATGACCGCCGCCGATGCGGGCCTGCCGGCGCGCCGGCTTGCACAGCATATCGCGCAGGCCCTGGAGGAAGAGCGCGCGCAGCAGCCCTGACGACGCGTTCACATATTCGTGAAAACACTTGTTGCACGCCGCCGGATGAATCTCCGCTGCGACCCGTTTGTCGGGCGAAGCATCAGGCAAAGGATGCCGTCGATGTGATGTCCCGCCCGGCTTTCCGGGCATTGTTCGAGGCCATTGATGGAGGGTTCGCGATGCAGATTTTCTCGACATTGTTTGCGCATGCCAGGGGGCTGCCGGCCCTGCCGCTCGCGGCGGCGCTTTTACTCTTTCTCACACCGCTCTTCGGTGCCACCTACGGGGTCTCGGTCGCCTCCGCCATGATCCTGGGCGGCGCGGCGCTGCTGCTCTGGGCCAAGCTCGCGCTGGCGCCCGATACGATCGATAGCTGGCTGATGGCGGTGATCGGCGTGCTCACGCTCTTCGCGCCCCTGCTCCTGGGCTTCGGTGCCTTTTCCTCCTGGGCCTTCCTGGTGCACCTGATCGCCGGCATCACCATCGCCGCCGTGGCGGGATACGATCTGGTCAGGCAGCGCAAGGCTCCGAAACCGGAAACCACGCCCGACGCCTCCGACGGCGCCGGCCAGGCCACCTGAAACAGACCCACCCGCCGGAGCAGCCCTCCGGCGGGTTTTTCGTTTGCGACCAACGGCGCCGGATGCGCCGTCACGCGTCCGATTTTCGCCGAAATCGTGCCGGTTTCCGGATTAATCCCGGCGCTCATCCGTCTTTCTCACGAGATTCACCGATCACATGACGCCCCTCGCGAGATCTTTCGCGATGGTGAGCCTGCCGCGCCCGCAGCTGCGGCGGCGGGCCCCGCGCGGCGGGCGTCAGGCTGATCACGGGATGATCCGGGAGAGGATTTGATGAACGCCATGTATCGCAAGGGTCATGATCACGCCGGCACGACGACCGCGCAGTTGCCCGTCCGGGCGCGCGAGCGCAGCCTGCGCGCCTTCGATCCGCCCGGGCCCGATCACGGCACCACCCCCGCATTCCCGATACGGCCCTTCCTGCCGCGTTCCCCGCGCGAGAGCGCCCTGCGCCGGCGTCTGCGCCGGCTCGCCTGGGCGCTGGCGGTGACGACGGGCCTTTGGCTCGTCCTGACGGAGGCGGGGCCGGATTCGCTGGCTTTCGGCATCCCCGCCATCGCGCTCGCCGGGGTGCTGGCCTTCGCCACGACACCTGCGACGCGCTGGCGGATCGCGCCGCTGGCCGCATTGCGTTTCGCCGGCTGGTTCGCGCTGCAATCGGTGCTCGGCGCCAGCGATGTGGCCCGCCGCGCACTCGCCCTGCGAATGGATCTGGCGCCGGGCTTCTGCGATTATCCGCTCCGCCTGCCGCAGGGCGCGCCGCGCGTGTTCTTCGCCAATGCGATCTCGCTCCTGCCCGGCACGCTCAGCGCCGAGCTGGAGGGCGGGAGCGTGATCGTGCACAGCCTCGATCTGCGCCGCGACACCCATGCCGAGCTCGCCGGGCTGGAATGGCGCGTGGCGGCCCTGTTCGATCTCCTGCCGCGCGCGGACCATGCCGGGTCGCCTGCGGGAGGCGCGGCATGAGCGCACTTCTGGCCATTGTCGCAATCGCATTGCTGGTCTCGCTGCTCGCCGGTCTGGTGCCGGTGTTTCGCGGCAAGGCGCCCGCCGACCGCATGCTCGCAGCCCAGCTCACCGGCACCACCACCGTGGCGATCCTGGTGCTTCTGTCGCAGGTGATGGCGATGCCGGCCCTGCTCGACGTGGCGCTGGTCTTTGCCTTGCTCGCCGCCGTCACCCTGATCTGTTTCGTCGTCCTCGCCACCCGGGGAGCCCAGGAATGATCCTCATCGATAGCCTCGCCGCGCTCGCCATCCTGGCCGGCGCCGGCTTCTTCATGGCCGGAACCATCGGATTGCTGCGTTTTCCCGACACGTTCTGCCGGCTGCATGCCCTGACCAAGGCCGACGGACTCGGTCTCGCGCTGATCTGCCTCGGCGCCGCCCTCCTCGCCGGATCGGCGGGGGAGATCGTGCGGCTCGTGCTGATCTGGCTGTTCGTCGTGCTCTCTGCCGCGACCTGCGCGCATCTCGTCGCGCGTCATGCCCGGGCCGATGCCGCAGCGGCTCGCAACACGGCCGTGACGAAGGAGACGCGCCCATGATCGACGCCCTCGTCCTTTTCGATCTGGTTCTCGCCCTCGCGATCATCGGCATCGCCGCCGGCGTGCTGATCCTGCGCGACGCCTTCGCGATGATCGTCTGCTTCGTCATTTTCGGCCTGCTCTCGGCGCTCGCCTGGGTGCGCCTCGCCGCGCCCGACGTGGCGCTCGCCGAAGCGGCGATCGGCACCGGGGTGACCGGGGCGCTGCTGCTGAAGACGCTGGCACATCTGCGCGGGCGCACCCTATCGCCGCCGTTGCGGGTCAAGGGCGGCCTCGTCGTCAATGCCGCCCTGTGCGCGCTGGTGACGCTGGCCGGAATCGGCGTCTTCCTCGCCACCCCGATCGGTGGAGCGGGGCTCGAGGGGCTGGTGGCGCAAAACCTCGCAGCGAGCGGCGTGGCGCATCCCGTCACGGCGGTGCTGCTCAATTTCCGCGCCTTCGACACGCTGATGGAGGTCGTCGTCCTGCTCGTCGCGGTCGTCGCGGTCTGGTCGATGGAGCGCGGCATCGCCCGCGCGCCCGCGCCGGTGATGGGAGAGGTCTATGCGGGATTTGCCCGGCTGGTCCTGCCGGCAGCGGTGATCGTGGGTGCCTATCTGCTCTGGATCGGTGCGATCGCCCCCGGCGGCGCCTTCCAGGGCGGCGCGGTGCTGGCGGCGGTCGGGCTGATGCTGCTGATCACGCGGGCCTATACGCCGCTGCCGGCGCATCGCGGAGCGGCGCGGATCGTCTTCGTCATCGGCACGGCCCTGTTCGCCGCCGTGGCGCTCTTCGTCGCCCAGGGCGGGCGCGCCACTTTTGAGTATCCCGCCGCCCACGCCAAGAGCCTGATCCTCATCATCGAGGCGGTGGTCACGATCTCGATCGCGGCGACGCTCGCCGCCCTGTTCCACGGGCGCGAGCCGGTGGCTGTCAGCGTCAGGGAGACACGCGCATGAATTTCGACATGAATCTCGATACGGGCACGATCTTCGGCGTCGCCGGGATGATCGTCTTCGGCATCGGCCTGTTCGGCGCGCTGAGCGTGAGCGACAGCCTGCGCCGCGTGCTCGCGCTCAAGCTCTGCGGTGTCGGGGCGAGCTTCATCCTGATCGTCGCCGCCTGGCGCGGGCCGGCAATGCCCGCCGATCCGGTGCCGCACGCCCTGGTGATCACGGGGATCGTCGTCATGGTCAGCGCCACCGCCGTCGCGCTCGCCCTGATCCGTCGCATTCACAGCCTGGAGAATGGCCGGGATGTCTGAGTTCGCTTCCATCGACTGGCTCGCCCTCACCGTCTTCGCCCCGCTTCTGGGCGCGGTGGCGAGTTTCCTTGCGCCGCGCATGGCACCGCAGATCGGCTTCGCGAGCCTGACCGTGACGGCCCTGTGCGTCGTGATGCTGGCCGCGCAGGTGATCGCCGGCGGCCCCGTCATCGTCTCGCTCGGCGGCTGGGGCGCGCCTTTGGGGCTCGATCTGCGCGCGGACGGGCTCGGCATCGTCATGCTGGGCATGACCATGCTGGTGGGGCTGTTCGTGAGCCTCGGTGCGCTCGACAGCTTCTCCGCAGCGCGTGAGGGAGAGGAGAACGCGCGGATGCGGCTCTATTTCTGGCCGCTCTGGCTGCTGCTGCTCTCGGGTCTGAACGGGGCCTATGTCTCCACCGACATCTTCAACCTCTACGTCATGATCGAGGTGATCGCGCTCGCCGCGATCGGGCTGACCGTGCTGACCGGGCGGCTCGAGGCGATGCGGGCGGGGCTCGAATACATGTTCGCGAGCATGCTGGGTGCGCTGCTCTTCCTGATGGCGGTGGGGCTTGCCTATCTGCAGGCGGGGCGGCTCGATTTCGCGGGGCTCGCCGCCCATGCGGGCGAGCCGGCGATGATGCTCGCCTTCGCGCTGATGCTGGTCGGCCTCGCGCTCAAGACGGCCCTGTTCCCGCTGCATTTCTGGCTGCCGCGCGCCCATGCCTCGGCGAGCGCGCCGGCCAGCGCCCTGCTCTCCGGGCTCGTGCTGAAGGCCTCGCTCTACATCCTGCTGCGCTTCTGGGTGGAGATTTTCGGCCCCGGTTCCCTGATCGGCCTGACCGTCGGGCTGATGGGGACGGGCGCGGTGATCTGGGGTTCGGTCCAGGCCCTGCGCACGCAGAGGCTGAAGCTGCTCGTGGCCTGGTCGACCGTGGCACAGATCGGGCTGATCTGCGTCGCCTTCGCGCTGGCCGACACGATCGGCGCGCAGACGGCCTGGCAGGGCGCGGTGCTCCTGATGGTGGCGCATGCGGTGGCGAAGGCGGCGATGTTCCTTGCCGCCGGGCGGATCGCACAGGAGACCGGCCATGACCGGATCGCGGATCTCGACCGCACGCATCTGCGCCCCACCCTGGCGCAATTCGCCTTCGCGCTCGCCGCAATCAGCCTGATCGGCCTGCCGCCGAGCGCGGGTTTCGCCGGAAAATGGCTTCTGATGGAGGGCGCCATGCGCGCCGGCGCCTGGATCTGGGTGGTGGTGGCCATGGCGGGAACCCTGTTCAGCGTCGCCTATCTCAGCCGCCCGCTGATCGGCTTCCTGCGCTTCGATCGTGCGCCGGATCCGGTGGGGGAGCATCACGGCT
This sequence comes from Hyphomicrobiales bacterium, assembly GCA_003567055.1. GTDB lineage: Bacteria > Pseudomonadota > Alphaproteobacteria > Rhizobiales > Beijerinckiaceae > Saliniramus. The sequence continues at coordinate 3,690 of PXAW01000172.1, read as the reverse complement.
GGGCCATCGCCGATGCGCCGCCGCTGATGCTGGCCTTCATCGCCGCGATTTCCGGCCTCGCCGCCGTGCAGATCATCGGCGTGCTCGATATCGGCGCGCCGTTCGGGCCGTTCCCGTGAGCGCCGGGCCCTGAGACCGCCACCGATTTGATTTCAACGTCCTCACCAAGGCTGCTTCGATGGAATTCACGCTTCTGCCTCTGGCGATCCTGTTCACCTCGCTCGGCATCGTGCCGCTGCTCTTCGCCCTGCCGGAGCGCAGCGCGCGGCTGCGCACGACGATCAATCTCACCGCCGCCGCGATCAAGGTCGGGCTGGTGGCCTGGCTGAGCTGGCGCGTGTCGCAGGGGACGATCTACGGGGTCGGCTTCGAGGTGCTGCCCGGTCTCGCCTTCAAGCTGCAGGCCGATCCGCTGGCGATCCTGTTCATCGCGCTCTCCTCGATCCTGTGGCTGATCACCACGATCTATTCCGTCGGCTATCTCGAGAAGGGCCCTCATCGCGCCCGTTTCTTCGGCTTCTTCAGCCTGTGCGTCGCCGCCACGGTGGGGATCGCCATGGCGGGCAACCTGTTCACCTTCCTGCTCTTCTATGAGCTCCTGACCATCGCGACCTATCCGCTCGTGATCCATCGCGGCACGGCGGAGGCGCTGCGGGCGGGGCGGATCTATCTGATCTACACGCTCGCGGGCGGGCTCGTGCTGCTGGTGGGCACGCTCTGGCTCTGGGTGATGGCGGGCAGCACCGATTTCGCCGCCGGCGGCATGATGGCCGATATCGCCGCAGCCTCGCCCGTCCAGGCCCTGATGCTCTTCGTCGTGCTTATCGCCGGGCTCGGGGTGAAGGCGGCGCTCGTGCCCTTCCATGCCTGGCTGCCCATCGCCATGGTCGCGCCGGCGCCGGTTTCGGCGCTGCTGCACGCGGTGGCGGTGGTCAAGGCGGGGGCGTTCGGCATCATGCGGGTGGTCTACGAGGTGTTCGGCATTCATGTCGCCGTCGATCTCGGCGTGACCCTGCCGCTCGCGATCGCGGCGGGCATCACCATCATCTACGGCTCCCTGCGCGCCCTCACCCAGGACGATATCAAGAAGCGGCTCGCCTATTCGACCGTCTCGCAGGTGAGCTACATCACGCTGGGCGTCGCGCTCGCGAGCCCGATCGCGGCGATCGGGGCGCTTGCTCATCTGATCCATCAGGGGCTGATGAAGATCACCATGTTCATGGCCGCCGGCAATCTCGCCGAGGGGCTCGGCGTCAAGAGCGTGAGCGCGATGAACGGGGTCGGACGGCGCATGCCGGGCACCATGCTCGCCTTCACCCTCGCCGCGCTCGCCATGATCGGTCTGCCGCCGCTCGCTGGCTTCGTCAGCAAGTGGTACCTCGCCAGCGGCGGGCTCGATGCCGGCCAGGGCTGGGTGATCGCCCTGCTGCTCGCCTCCAGCCTGCTCAACGCCGCCTATTTCCTGCCGATGCTGCACCGCGCCTGGTTCGTCGATGCGGATGCGGGCGCCGGGGCGCAAGAATCCGCCCGTCAGCGACCGATCGGCTGGATGCTCTCGGCACCGCCACTGGTCACGGCCGCCCTGGTGCTGATCGCCGGCGGGCTCGCCAATGCGCCGTTCAGCCCGCTGGAATGGACCCGCTTCGTCGTCGCCATCGAGTATCGTGAATAGAGGCCGTACCGGGAGTGAAGATCATGTCGGATATCATGCTGTATGCCGCCATCGCGGTCCCGCTCGCCCTCGCCGGCGCGGCGATCCTGCCTGCGGCGCGGGCGCTTGTCCTGCGCCTTGCGGTGATCGCGCCGCTGCCCGCGCTCGCCCTCGCGCTTGTCGCCCCGCCATCGGCGCTGAGCGAGCCCTGGCTGATCATGGGGACGGTGATCGGGCTCGATTCGGTGAGCCGGATCTTCCTCGCCTTCAGCGCGATCCTGTGGGCGGCGGCTGCCGCGACGGCGCGGCGCTGGATGCGGGGCGATGGGCATGCGACGGGTTTCATCACCTGCTTCCTGCTCGCCATGACCGGCAATATCGGGCTGATCCTGGCGCAGGACGCGTTCAGCTTCTATGCGCTGTTCGCGCTGATGAGCTTTGCTTCGTTCGGGCTCGTCGTGCATGCGCGCAGCGACAAGGCCTATCGCGCCGGGCGGCTCTATATCGGCTTCGTCGTGGCGGGCGAGCTCGCGCTCTTCGCCGGGCTGCTGCTGGCCAGCCGCGAGGCCGGTTCACCGCTTCTGGCGGATCTGCGCATGGCCGAGCTCTCGGGGCTGAGCGTGGCGCTCTTGATCGGCGGCTTCGCGGTCAAGCTCGGCATCATGCCGCTGCATTTCTGGCTCCCGCCCGCCCATGGGGCCGCGCCGGTACCCGCGAGCGCGGTTCTCTCGGGGGCGATGATCAAGGCGGGTCTGTTCGGCATGCTGTCGAGCCTGCCGCTCGGCCTCCACGCCTATCCCGACCACGCCACGGTGATGCTGGCGGCAGGGCTCGTCACGATCTTCGCCGCCGCGCTGATCGGCGTGCGGGAGGAGAGCCCGAAGGCGGTGCTCGGTTTCTCCAGCGTGAGCCAGATGGGCATCATCGCGCTCGGGCTCGGCGCCGGGCTGATGGCGCCGGCGGCCTGGACGGTCTTGCTGCCGGTGGTGGTCTTCCTCGCCGCGCATCATGCGCTGGCCAAGGGCGCGCTGTTTCTCGGCGCCGGCATGTTCGGTGCGGTGACGGGCCTGCGCGCGCGCATCCTCGTGATGCTCGCCCTCATCCTGCCCGCAGCCGCGCTGGCGGGCCTCACCGCGACATCCGGTGCGCTGGGCAAGGAGGCGCTCAAGTCTGCGCTCGAAACGGGTTCCGCCGACTGGCTGCCCTGGCTGATCGCCGCCCTGACGCTCTCCGGCGTCGCCACGACGCTGCTGATGGCGCGTTTCGCCCATACCCTGTGGAAGCAGGCGCCCGGCGCCCCGGAAATGGTCCGTGCGCAGCCCGACGGCCTCGTCGTTCCCTTCCTCGGCCTCGTCGCCCTGTCGGCCATCTTGCCGGCGACATGGCCGCTGATCGTGCCTGAGATCGCCTTTGCGGTGATCGCGGACAAGACAGCCGACCCCCTGCCGATCCTCGTCGGTATCGTGATCGCGCTTGCCGCGATCATCCGCGCCCATGCGCTCGGGATCGGGGTGCAGGCCTTCATCCAGGGGATCACGGCGCCCTTCCTCGCCCTGCGCAGCCATATCGACGCCGCAAGCCGGCGCCGCGCGCGCAGCCTGCGCCGGGCCGCCCACAGGATCCCGGCCATGCTCTCGCAACGGGCAGAGAGCCTGCGCCTCGGCCAGACCGCGATCGCGGCGCTGATCCTCGCCGTCATTGCCGTCGGCATGCTGGAGATGCGCAATGTGGGGGCCGGAAGCGCCGCGCCGATGCCGGAGCTGGGCATCGATATGCCGCAACCGTGGGATTGAGACGCCCCGCCACACACGAAAAAGCCGCCCGAACCATGTCGGGCGGCTATTTGCTTCTCCGGTGCGGCGGATCGTCAGGCATGAAACAGCGAGATCCCCTGATCCTGCCGGCTGTCGCGACGCGGCGCGGCATCCTTGTCCCGAATCACCGTGAAGGTCGTATCCTCCTCGTAGCCGGCAGGGATGGCGAGGCGCTCGACATCGACATCAAGCATCGCCCGCGACAGGCCGAGCATGGCGAGCTGG
>PXAW01000379.1 GCA_003567055.1 Hyphomicrobiales bacterium | reverse complement strand
TTTCAGTTGTATTTTCGATTCCCGGGAGCATTTTTTGTCGGGAACACGACGATTTAACCTGAAATTCACAGGCTTACCGCAGCGTGAAGCGGCCTGTCACAGGGCGTTTCGCGGAGTTTCCTTTGGCTCGAACCCGAACCAACAAGCTTATGACCTGGCGCGGCCATCCGCTGCAACCGACGACGTTGCCGGTCGTGGTCGCCTTGGCCCTGATCCTCGCGACCTGGGTCTTCGCGGAGCATCAGAGCCGTGTCGTTGCCGAGCAGAACATGCGCGCACAGGTGCTCGACAAGGTCAGCGTGATCCGCGCCAAACTCGAGGGCAGCATCAACGCCAATATCCAGCTCGTGCGCGGCCTCGTCTCGGTGATCAAGAGTGAACCCGATCTCGACCAGGCCCGTTTCGAACACCTCGCCAGAGGCCTGATCCGGGGCGACAACCAGTTGCGCAATATCGCGCTGGCGCCCGATCTCGTCGTCAACATGGTCTACCCGCTCGCCGGCAACAGGGCCGCCCTCGGTCTCGATTACCGTGAAGCGGGACCGCAACGTGATGCGGCCCTGCGCGTTCGGGATACCGGTCGGCTGATCCTCGCCGGCCCGGTCGATCTGGTCCAGGGCGGAACGGGCTTCATCGGTCGCTTCCCGATTTTCGTGTCTGACGAGAAAGGCGAGGATCGATTCTGGGGTCTTGCGGCTGCGGTGATCGACGCCGACAAGCTCTACTGGCAGACCGGCTTGTGGAGCAGCGACCTGGAAATCGCCCTGCTGGGACGCGACGGCCGGCCCGACAGCAACCACGTCTCCTTCGGCGATCCCGCGATTCTCGATGCGGACCCCGTCATCGTCGATGTCACCCTTCCCGAGGGGACCTGGCGTCTCGCCGCCATTCCCCGTGATGGCTGGACACATGATGCAGCCAGTATCTGGACGCTGCGCTTCGTCATCGCGATCGCGGGCGCGATCCTGATCCTGCCGATCTGGTTCGCCGGGCGCCTGATGGGCGAGCGGCAGGCGCATCTGCAGACACTCGCACGCCGCGAGGAGGAGATGCGACTGCTCTCGCAGCGTCTCGAACTGGCGCTCACCGCCTCGGAGATCGGCATCTGGGAACTGGACCTGCTCAGCGGCGAACTGTTCTGGGATGCGCGCATGCACGAGCTCTACGACGTGGAGCCCGCCGCAGCCCGCCATGTCGATATCTGGCGAAACCGCCTGCATCCCGATGATCTGGCGAAGGCCGAGGAGGAATTGCGCAGGAGCATCGAGGAGAGCGCCCGCTACGAGACGGAATTCCGCATCATCACACGCAGCGGGGAAGTGCGCTGGATCCGCGCCATCGCGACGATCCAGACTGATGCGGACGGGCTGCGCAGGCTCGTCGGCGTCAACTGGAACGTCTCACGCGATCATGCGCTGACCGAAGACATCACCCGCGCCAAGGAACTCGCCGAGGCACGCAGCCGCGCGCTGGAGCAGGCCAAGGAACGCATCGAATTCAACGCGCTGCACGATTCACTGACGGGGCTGCCGAACCGCCGCTATCTCGATCGGGTCCTGCTCGGTACGGCCGAACCGGTGATCTCGCGGATCCTCGGCGGCGAGGGGTCGGATCCGCCGGGGAACGGCGAAACGCGGCTGGCGCTGCTTCATGTTGATCTGGACCGCTTCAAGCAGATCAACGACACGCTCGGCCATGCCGCCGGCGACGCCATGCTCGTCCATGCGGCCGAGGTGCTGCGTGCGGAAGCGGATGCGGATATGTTCGTGGCACGCATCGGCGGCGACGAATTCGTGGTGTTCTGCACCGGGCGCGACGAGGCCGCCCTGGCCGCGCTCGCGGGGCGGATCGTCGAGGCCATGCGCAGGCCCGTCGTCTTCGAAGGACATGAATGCCGCTTCGGCGTCAGCATCGGCATCGCGCACGGCGCGCGCTGTATCAGCGGTGACGAGGCGATCGGCAAACGCCTGCTGATCGACGCGGATATCGCGCTTTATCGCGCCAAGAAGCGCGGTCGCAATCGCCATGAATTCTTCACGCAGGCATTGCAGGCAGAAATCGTCGAGACCAAGAAACTCGCCGACGATATCCTGCGCGGCATGGAAAATCAGGAATTCGAGGCCTTCTACCAGCCGCAATTCGACGCACGCAGCCGCGATATCGTCGGCGTCGAGGCGCTGGTGCGCTGGCGCCATCCCAGCCTCGGCCTGCTGACGCCGGACCGGTTCATGCGGGTGGCGGAGGAGCTCAACGTGGTCACCGCGATCGACCGCCTCGTGCTCGAACAGGGCCTGCGCGATCACGCCGCATGGCGCGCGGCGGGGCTCACCATTCCGACGCTTTCGGTCAATGTCTCGGCCCGGCGCCTGCATGACGAAGAGCTGATCGAACAATTGCGCGGCATGAACATCGAGCCCGGCATCGTCGCCTTCGAACTGGTCGAATCGATCTTCCTCGACGAGGAAGACGAGGTGGCGATGGCCAATATCGATGCCATCAAGAAACTGGGCATCGACGTCGAGATCGATGATTTCGGCACCGGCTACGCCTCGATCGTCAGCCTGATGAAGTTGCAGCCCGCGCGCCTCAAGATCGACCGGCAATTCATCGCGCCGATCATGGAATCGTCACGGCAGCGACGGCTCGTGCGCTCGATCATCGATATCGGACAATCGCTCGGCATCGGCATCGTCGCGGAGGGCGTCGAGAGCATGGATCATGCCACCGCTTTGGAGCGGATGGGTTGCGACATCCTCCAGGGCTACGCCTTCGCACGTCCGATGAGCGCGCAGACTCTCGAAGCCTTCGTGCGTGGACAGCAATGGAAGAGCGCCTCCCGCGGCGACGCGGTCGAGCGGCGCGATCCGGCCCGCGAACGCCTCCAGCGCGCCGCACGCGCCTGATGCCGACGGGCGCTACCGCACCGCCTCAGGCGCACGATAGAGCCGTTTCGCATCCTCCCGGAAGGCGCGGCGCGACGTCTCGCGATTGTAGAACATGTGGCCACCGCCATAGGTGCGCAGGCGCACGCGCTCTTCTCCCGTGAACGGGCGTATCTGGCGAAGCAGCAACGCGGTCTCGAAATAGGGGGTGACGAGATCGCTAAGCCCGTGCACCACGAGGACGTCGAAATGCGCGTCGAGCGCCATGACCCGGCGCAAAGCGCTCAGCGCCTCCGGCTGGCCGCGCCCGCGCCCCCAGTTCCAGGCCCGGTTGACACCGTTGTTGAGCAGGATGTAGCGCCGCTGGGGCACCCATCCGAGCTTCTCGCGATAGAGCCCCAGCATGGCCCGGGTGAGAGGCGGCGTCATGGCGTCGAGAACCGGGTCCGACGCGCGCGCGAAGGCGGCTTCGGGCGCGGGATGGTCGGCTGTCACCCCGGCATCATAGAAGCTCGCGATGCGCCCGCCCTCCCGCTCGATTTCCCGGACGAAGATCTGCATGTCGATCCGGCCCTGATGCCGCTCCACGACGGCCCGGTCGAGCCCGGTATAATGCGCGACATTCTCGACGAGCCGGGCCACGGCCTCGTCATCCGCAAGACCACGCAGCATGTCGGTGAGGAATTCGCCCGTGGCATAGGCCTCGACATCGGCAAGGCCGCTTCGCGAGACCGCGCCGTCACGCTCGCGGGCCGCAGCCGCCAGCGATGGCAAGAGCGAGACCTGTGACAACGGGGCATAGGCTGACGAATCGCGCCAGCCGAAATCGAGCACTGGCGAGAGCAGGGTCATGCCGGAGAGGGCGATGCCGTTTTCGTTCTGCAGGCGCTCGGCGAGCAAGGGGCCGCGAAAGCCGCCATAGCTCTCGCCGATGAAATAGACCGGGGAATCGACGCGCTCATGCAGCACCAGCCAGTCGAGGATGAAATCGGCCAGCGCCGCAATGTCGCCCTCCACCGAGAGAAACTCATCGCGGCGCTCCTGCTCGTTCTCGACGAGACGGCTGAAGCCGGTGCCGACCGGATCGACAAAGACGAGATCCGTGAAGTCGAGCCAGGTTTCCGCGTTCTCCACGCGTGCGACGCCCTGGGACGGGCTGATGGTGTCGGTGCCCATCGGCAGCCGCCAGGGCCCGAGCACCCCGATATGCAGATAAGCCGAAGCGGCACCCGGCCCACCGTTCACCGCAAAGGTGACGGGGCGGGTCGCGCCATGCGTGCCCTCCCCTTCATCCGCAGCTTCCTTGCGCAGGTAGGCGACGAAACCGATTTCGGCACGCTCTTCGCCGCGATCATCCGCAAGGGTGAGCGCGCCGGCATGGGCTTCGAATTCCAGCGTCTCGCCATATTGCTCGATCTGGTGCCCGGTGATCGAGGCAGCCGGCAGGCGCCCCGGTGCGCGTGCCGTCATGGCTTCCGAGGCGGACAAAGCGGTGACCGGATGCAGGCCGGCAGGCAATGACAGCGCCAGCAAAGCCAGAACCACCGGTATCACGACGGCATGACGGGTCCGGCACAGTCTACTCACGATGAATTCCATGAAGCCCTCTCCTCTCGCATCCCGACTTTTCTCCTGCACCATGAGTGTGGAGTGGCGGGAGGAATGCGGCAAGTTTCGCAGCAAGTGTCGCAGCAGGGAGAGGTCGCATGGCCAGCCTGCGGCATCGGCCTGCCGAGCCGTGACGCCGCGACCGGCGCGCCCCTCACCCGAACCGGCGCACGATCAGCGCATGCGGGAAAAGGGCCATGAGGGTCGCCAGAACCAGCGCCGCGCCCTCCCCCTGCGTCATCGGCCAGGCCGGCCAGTCGCCGAAGAGCGTCACGCCACTCCAGGCCGGCGAGAGCAGGACGAGGCCCGCGAAGACGAGGGCGAGATAGCGCAGGAGCGCGATACCGAAGTCGCGCCAGCCGCGCCGCAACGCCAGACGCACCCCGATGATCCCGAGCCCCATCACGATGCCGAACGGGACCGCGGCGACGGCGATGCCGAATGGAAACGCGGCGGCAAGCGGAAGGCCTTCGACGAAAACCATCCCGCCGATCACGAAGGCCGAACGCGCCACGATGCCGCCGAAGGTCGGATAGAGCGTCGCCGCCAGCAAGGCCGCCACCGCGAGCGGTGCGGTCACGAAACGCGCGAGTGCCAGCTCACTGGGCTCCGCCAGTGCGACGACGACGATGCGCGTGACCCCGTAGACGATCAGAAACAGCAGGGGCGCGAAGGCGTTGAAAAAGAAGCCGTGCAGGACCGGCGCGAAGGGGCCCGCCTGGATCTCGTAGCGGCTGACCTCGAACACCACGACGAGCGCCGCCGCGAGCACCGCGACGGCGAGGGGGATGAACGCGACAGCGTTTCGTCTGGCCTGGCTTCCGGAAATGCCGTCCTCCCCCTGCTCGTCTCACCATACGATATCGATACGGACCACGACGCGCCTTTAGCCCAGCGAGCCGCAGAAACGCTGGATGCGGCTGCAGGCATCCTCGAGCACCGTGTTCGAGGTGGCATAGGAGATACGCAGATTCGGGCCGAGCCCGAAAGCCGAACCGTGCACCGCCGCGACGCCCTCGGCTGCGAGCAGCTCGGAGACGAAATCCTCATCCGTCTCGATCACCTTGCCCGAAGGCGTGCGCTTGCCGATCGCCTCGGCGCAGGAGGGATAGACGTAGAAGGCGCCTTCCGGCATCGGGCATTTGAGATATTTCGTCTGGTTGAGCATCGAGACGACGAGCTCGCGGCGCTCGGCGAAGGCCTTGCGGAACACGTCGAGATGCGCCTGGGTCCCGTCGAGCGCCTCGACGGCGGCCCATTGCGAAATCGAGGCGGCGCCGGAGGTCTGCTGTCCCTGGACGAAATCCATGGCCTTGATCAGCTTCTCCGGGCCCGCCGCATAGCCGATACGCCAGCCCGTCATGGCATAGGCCTTGGAGACACCGTTCATGGTGAGCGTGCGCTCGTAGAGATTCGGCTCGACCTGGGCGGGGGTGACGAATTTGAAATCGCCGTAGACGAGATGCTCGTACATGTCGTCGGTCAGAACCCAGACATGCGGATGGCGCATCAGCACGTCGGTGATCACCTTCATCTCGTCCCAGCTATAGGCCGCCCCCGAAGGGTTCGAGGGCGAGTTGAGGATGATCCACTTCGTCTTCGGCGTGATGGCGCGCTCGAGCGGCTCGGCCTGGAGCTTGAAATTGTTCTCCATGGTCGTGTCGACGAAGACCGGCGTGCCGCCGCACAGGCTCACCATTTCCGGATAGGAGACCCAGTAGGGACGCGGGATGATCACCTCGTCGCCGGGATTGAGCGTGGCGAGCAGCGCGTTGTAGATCACCTGCTTGCCGCCCGTGCCGACGATGGTCTGCGAGGGCTTGTAGTCGAGATCGTTCTCGCGCTTGAACTTCTTCGCAATCGCCTCGCGCAGGGGCACGATGCCGGAGACGGGCGTGTATTTCGTCTCGCCGCGCCGGATCGCCGCGATGGCGGCTTCCTTGATATTTTCGGGCGTGTCGAAATCGGGCTCACCGACAGAGAGGCTGATGACATCGACCCCCTCCGCCTTCAGCTCACGCGCCTTCTGCGTGATGACGATCGTGGCGGAAGGCTTGATGCGCGACAGCGCGTCCGACAGAAAACCCATATTCTCCTCCGAAAATCCGGCGCGGGACGCAATCCCGAACGTATGCCGCGAACCTAATCCCGCCGCATGGCGCAAGGCAAGGCGAAAGCGTACCGCTTGCGGATGGGCGGTGTTGATCGGGGTTGAAGGGTTGCCTTCAAAACGGGAAAATGCAATTTAAAGAACATAAATTGCCTGAATTCTATCTATAATAGCTTCTTGTTGAGATCCTGACCACCCATGGTTTCTGCTTCACCAACTCCCGATGATTTCGCGAAATGGTCGGAATTCAATGCGCTCATGCTCTCAGCTTCGCACGCTGGCTGGATCTTCCGCGGGCAGGGGATGCGGCAGGGTCTTGCTGGCTGCGAAAGCTTCGGATTGCGTCCAAAGGCCGGGCGTGCCGATTGTCTGGGCCTGCGAGGCTATGATCATTCCCTGGAGCGTCTGATCTTCGAAACCTTCAAGAGAAAATCCGTGCGATTGGTCGACGCCAATGGCTATTCCGATCTCGACTGGCTGGCGCTCGCGCAGCATCATGGTGTCCCGACCCGGCTCCTGGATTGGAGCAGCAATCCGCTGGTCGCCGCCTGGTTCGCGATCAATGGCGGGAACATGGACAATGATTGCGAGATTTTCGCGATACTTGTCCCAGGTATCATGCGTAATCGCGCTCTGACCAACCCTTTTGCGGCAACGCACGTTTCATATGCGCAAACGACCCCACGCATCGAGCGGGTGTTCCGGCAACATGGCGTCTTCACGATCCACCCCGACCCGGACAGGGATTGGGATCCAGATGCTGAGAATGTGCCGATGCACCGCCTTACCATTCCGGCAGCCAATCGCAGCTTCTTTCGCCGAATTCTCGGGAAATTCGGATTTGATCACCAGAGATTGATGACGGACATCGATGGTATTGGTGCTGATCTGGCTTTGCGTTATCTTACGGATCAGGAGGTTGCGCCATGACGAATGCGGTCGACGAGGCAATCACGGTTTTCAAGGAACACAAAGACAAAGCGCGCGCGAACTGGATCGCCCATAAGACCATCGATTCCAATCAGATCATGCGCGCACAATCCGATGTCGTGCTGCCTGGCTTGCAGGCGGCTGCGAAGGCTTATGTCGGACATGCATTTCTGGGTCGTTCGTTTGTAGGCGCTGACCCGGCAGTGAATAAGGCGGGTGCGAAATCCCTGCGCATCTCGGGCAAGCCGTTTCGCCCGGTCCAGCCGGAAACCGGGAAGAAGTCTCCGGGGACCAATAGACACCAATATGTCTTTCCCGACTTCCCACCGGCAATCGTCAAGGCGATCGACGATGAAGCCCTGCTGCACGGGCTCGCGGAGTATGTGCTCGAAGAAGCGTCACGAGAAGATATTCACCTTCTTATCGCAGCGCTTCGTGCGACGATGTGTTACGATCTGACCTCTAATTCCTTATGGGACGAAGTTTTAAAGGCGCAACCATCAACCCGCCTGTATATGTGCGATCCTGAGCCCGACAGCTTCGTGATTAAAGCAGACAGGGCCATCTCGGGCCGTGTTAATGTGCTCGTGGACTTTGAAACCGAAGTCATGCCGGGCCATGAGCGCCGGGTCTCGGCAATCATCCCGACCCGGTTTTACCTTACGACGGAAGACGGCGTGCCACAGGTTATGGCTGTCGAACTGCACGCGTGAGCGCCGGTTGAGCGCTGGCGAAGGCCTCCCCCACCCCATCCCCACCGCGATCGCCGGCGTTGTGCATCTGCGAAAAAAGGCGTAAAGGGGGCGACCCGGTCTCGACCGGGGGCGGCTCGTGCGTGTATCGTCGACACGGATAGCCGGTGGCAAAGGGTCGGCGCGCCCGCGATACGTGTCCCCGCCTTACGGGTCACGCTAAGGGGGGTGCGCCGGAAGAGTGTCGCATCGGAACCGGCAGGGGGCCGTTTTCCGTCATGAAGTTACGCTTCTCATGAGAATCATCGTCTGCGGTGCCGGTCAGGTCGGCTCGACCATTGCGCGCCATCTCGCCGTCGAGGGCATGGATGTCACGGTCGTCGATCT
>PXAW01000205.1 GCA_003567055.1 Hyphomicrobiales bacterium | reverse complement strand
CCAGGTCAGGGACGCCACGCTCGCCGGCATCTTCAACATGGGCGGCGCGGCAGTCGCGAATTACGTCTCGGTGCTCGAACGCATCAAGTGAGGGAGCGGGCGCCGGCCCCTCATGGAGGGCGCGCTTTCCCTCCCCTCAGGGGAGGGATTAAGGGTGGGGTGAACCCGATTTCCGCATTCCGCTGCGTGGGGCGACTGCATCGACGTTTCTCCCCACCCTCACATTCCCTCCCCGCTGGGGAGGGAGGCTGCGGCGTGCCCTTCATGCGAGGGCGATCTTCACCCTCCCAATCCGGGTACGGGATTGTATGATCGGGCCTCAAAGGCACCGTCGCGCGCGCTGCCGGAAGCACCACCCGAAACCCATGACCCGCATTCAGATCGGAGACCATCATGAGCCTTGCAGGAAAGACCGCCCTCGTGACCGGAGGCACTTCCGGGATCGGCCTCGCCATCGCTCGCGCGCTCGCCGCCGAGGGCGCCGATGTGGTGATCAACGGGTTGGGTGATCCGCAGGAGAATGCGCAGATCGCCGATGACATCGCGCAGAACTGCAAGGTCAAATCCTATACCTCGCCCGCCGATATGTGCGATCCCGATGCGATCGCGCGGATGATGGCAGAGGCGAAGGAGAAGCTCGGCACGATCGATATCCTCGTCAACAATGCCGGCATTCAATATGTCTCGGCGGTCGAGGAATTCCCGATCGAGAAATGGAACCAGATCATCGCGATCAACCTTTCTTCCGCCTTTCACACCATCCGCCTCGCCGTGCCGGGCATGAAGCAGAAGGGCTGGGGGCGCATCATCAACACCGCCTCGGCCCATTCCCTCGTTGCCTCGCCCTACAAGGCGGCCTATGTCGCGGCCAAGCACGGGCTCGCGGGCCTGACCAAGACCGTCGCGCTCGAGACGGCGCAGGCGGGCGTCACCGTGAACTGCATCAGCCCCGGCTATGTCTGGACGCCGCTCGTCGAAAACCAGATTCCCGATACGATGAAGGCGCGGGGGCTGAGCAAGGAGCAGGTCATCGAGGACGTGCTGCTCAAGGCGCAGCCCACCAAGCAGTTCGTCACGGTCGACCAGATCGGCGCCATGGCGGTGTTCCTGTGCTCGGATGCGGCGAGCCAGATCACGGGGGCCAATCTCTCCGTCGATGGCGGATGGACGGCGCAGTAACGCGCGCAAGTTCGGGCATCTGGCCCAAGTCCGGGCATCTGGCCAAACGGGCAATCGGTCGGCGCGCGCTTGTCAGTGCCGGGCGGCTTTGCGATGCATCGGCAGGGTCGACGCGAGATCGTCCCGCAGGAGGAGCCCGCCATGCCGCCAATTGCCACCGGTCGCCATTTTCTGCAGATCCCGGGGCCGACCAATTGTCCGCTCCCCGTGCTGGAGGCGATCGCGCGCCCGACGATCGACCATCGCGGGCCGGAATTCAAACGCCTTGCCGGGGCGGTTCTCGAAGGCATCCGCCCGATCTTCGGTACGCGCGAGCCCGTGGTGATCTTTCCCGCCTCGGGCACCGGCGCCTGGGAAGCCGCCCTCGTCAACACGCTCTCGCCGGGCGATCATATCCTGATGTTCGAGACGGGCTGGTTTGCGAGCCTGTGGCGCAAGCTCGCCGAACGGCTCGGCCTGAAGGCGGAGATCCTGCCGGGCGACTGGCGCGGCGGCGTCGATGCCGCGGCGATCGAAGCGCGGCTGCGCGCGGATCGCAACCACGTGATCAAGGCGGTCTGCGTGGTGCATAACGAGACCTCGACGGGCGTCGCCTCCGACATTCCGGCCCTGCGCAAGGCGATCGATGCGGCGGGTCATCCCGCCCTGATGATGGTGGATACGATCTCCTCGCTGGCATCGATCGAATATGATCACGACGGCTGGGGTGTCGATGTCACGGTGGCGGGATCCCAGAAGGGGCTGATGCTGCCGCCGGGGCTGTCATTCAATGCAGTTTCGCCCAAGGCGCGGGCCGCTTCCGCCACGGCCCGGCTGCCGCGCGCCTTCTGGGACTGGGAGGACATGATCGCGGCCAATGCCTCGAACGTCTTCCCCTACACCCCCGCGACGAACATGTTGCAGGGGCTGAAAGTGGCGATCGAACTGCTCCAGGCGGAGGGGATGGACAATGTCTTCGCCCGGCACGAGCGTGCGGCCCGGGCCACCCGTGCCGCCGTGGCGCATTGGGGGTTCGAGACGCAATGCGCCGATCCCGCCCGCCATTCGGCCTCGCTGACGGCGGTGCGCCTGCCCGAGGGACATTCCGCCGACGGCTTGCGCGAGACCATCCTGGAGCGTGCCAACATGTCGCTGGGCAACGGGCTCGGCCAGCTTGCCGACCGCGTCTTCCGGATCGGGCATCTGGGTGATTTCAACGACGCATCCGTCACCGGCACGATCGCCGGTGTGGAACTCGGCCTGAAGCAGGCCGGGATCCCGCATCGCGGCGGCGGTGTCGAAGCGGCGCTCGGCATCCTTGCAGGCAATGCCTGACGCCGGAACGAAAAAGGGAGCGGCAAACCGCTCCCTTCGATACCGATCATCATCAGGCGAATATCAGGCGCCGACGCCGCCGCGACGCACCGTCACGCGGGCACCGGGGCGCACGCGGTTGTAGAGGTCGACGATATCTTCATTGAGCAGGCGCACGCAGCCGGAGGAGACGGCCTCGCCGATCGACCAGGGCTCGTTGGTGCCGTGAATGCGAAACAGCGTGTCGCGGTTGCCCTGATAGAGATAGAGCGCGCGGGCGCCGAGGGGATTCTCGATCCCGCCTTCCATGAAGGTGGGGAGGCTGGGGTCGATCCGGCGCATGTTGTCGGTCGGGCTCCAGTTCGGCCACACGCCCGTGCGCGCCACGCGGGCATCGCCGCGCCAGGCGAAGCCGTTGCGGCCGACGCCGATGCCGTAACGCATGGCCTTGCCGCCTTCCTCGACGAGATAGAGGAAGCGGTTGTCGATATCGACCACGATCGTCCCCGGTGCCTCGCGTCCGGCATAATCGACGCGCTGGCGGTGGAAGCGCGGATCCAGCATGGCCTTGTTGACGAGCGGCACGTCATAGGGATCGTCCGCCATCAGACCGGAATACCAGGCATTGAGGTGGCGCGTATCCGCTTCGAGCACCGGATTGGGCTCGTGCGGCTGGCAGGCCGCGACGGAGAGGCCGAGGACGGCGAGCACGGCGACGCGCAGAATCTGGAACCGGGCAAGGCCCTTCAGGGCGCAGGAAGCGATCATGACCTGAAGCAATCCGTCAATACGTGATTCGGGGGGAGGATACCGACCCCGTAGAACCCCTAAGGGATTGCCATGGAATCGCCAAGATCTCCGTCGCCGCGTCCCGCCCGTAAGCCGCCTGATGTGACCTTATTGCCGCACACCATGCAAAGTTTCATTGCCGGCTTCAGGCGACCTGCATCGTGAGAATCTGCGTCGCGATGGTGAAGTAGATCACCACGCCGGCCACGTCAGCGATCGAGGTCACCAGCGGCGCGCTCGCGGTCGCCGGGTCCATGTTGAGGCGCGACAGGACGAAGGGCAGCGACATGCCGATCATCGCGCCGACCAGCACGATCGCCACCATCGACAGGGCCACGACGAGGGCGATTTCCGGCCCGCCCCGCCACACGCCGATGAAAGAGACCGCAAGGGCCATGGTGACGCCGAGCAGCAGCGCGGTGGCGAATTCGCGCCCGAGCACGGAAGCCCAGTCGCTCATGCGCACATCGCCGGTGGCCAATGCGCGCACCATCAGCGTCGAGGATTGCGAACCGGCATTGCCGCCCGACGCGATCAGCAGCGGCAGGAAGAACAGAAGTGCGAGATGCGCCGCGATGGTATCCTCGAAGAATGCGATCCCGGCGCCGGAGAAGATGTTGCCGAAGACCAGCAGCACCAGCCAGACGATGCGCGCGCGATAGAGCACGAAGATGCTCGCATCGCGCACATTCGCCTTCAGACCGGTCACGGTACCGACCTTGTGGAAGTCGCTCGTGGCCTCCTGCTCCTGCACGTCCATGGCATCGTCCTGGGTGACGATGCCGACGAGCTTGTCGCCGCCATTGATCACCGGAAGCGCGATCAGGTCGTAGCGGGAGATGATCTGGGCGGCGTCCTCGCGATCCTCCTCGGCGCGGATGAAGACCGGGTTCGTATCCATCAGGTTGCGCACGCGCGCATTGGCCCGCGCCACGATCAGGTCGCGCAGGCTGATCACGCCGACGAGCTTGCGCTCCTCGTCGATGATATAGGCCTGATACACCGTCTCGGCGTCGAGCGCCTGGTTGCGCAGGGCCTCGATCGCCTCCTTGGCCGTCATGTCCGGCGTCAGGGTGGCGTAATCGGAGGTCATGATCGAGCCAGCCGTATCCTCCGGATAGGAGGCGAGCTTGCGCAGGTCGTCGCGCTCGGCCTTGGCGAGGCCGGGCAGCACCGCTTCCTGGGCGACGGGGTCGAGATGCTTGAACAGATCGACGCGCTCGTCATGGCTCATCGCGCTCATCAGCCGCGCGAATTCTCGCCGCCCCATGAGATCGGAGAGCTCGACCTGGTATTCCGCATCGAGATAGCCGAAGATCTGCGCCTGCTCGTGCAGGTCCACATGGCGCATGGCGGCCAGCGCCTCGGCGGCTTCGAGCGTATCGAGGATGGTGGCGATATCCGCCGGTTCCTGCGAGTCGAGGAAGGCGCGCAGGGTCTTCTTCTCACCGTCTTTCAGACAGGTGCGGATCGCCTGCGCCACGATGGCGAGGGTGTCCTCGTCCGCGAGGACGCTGCGATCGATCTCGAGATCGAGAAGGGCTTCGTTCTTGGTCATTGCCACCTCCTCGCCGGTAGATGCACCGGCGTGAGGTGGTCGGACGGCGATCAGCCGAACAGAACCGTCATGCCGGTGCGGTTACCCGCCTGCGCATCATGCGCGTCTGAATTCATGGCGCTTCCGCAGAAGCGCCGACTAGGGCTGTCGTCCATCATTCTCTCGATAGGATTTGCATCGCAGGTTGAAGCGATGCGGCGGGCATGAACTCAACGTCTGAAAATGTCAAGCTGTTCCGGGCAATCAGCGGAAATTTCCGTGAAATCCGCAAGGATGCGACGCGAGACGCGGCGTTTGCGCAACGATTTATATCCGGCGGCCCGTTCTAGCGCCCGCGCAGGATCAGCTGGTTGCCGCGAACCTCGTACGAGGCGAGCCCGTCGAGGAAACTCATGCCCAGAAGGTTGTGCGAGAGCGCTTCGGGCCGGGCGACCAGCGCGCGCACCCGGGTCTGCGTGATGTCGCCGATGGTGAGGCTGTCGAGGGTGATCGGCGCCGTCATGGTGCGCCCGTTGGCGGTGACGACGGGCACGACGAAGCGCAGGTCATCGGGCTCGTAGCCGATGCGCCGGGCATCATCCATGGTGACCACCACCACATCCGCCCCCGTATCGAAGATGAAGCGCATGGAGGCCCCGTTCGCCGCGCCATCCAGCACGAATCCGCCGGTGCCGCCGCGCGTCACCATGACCTCGCCGGGCTGCGTCACCCGCGTCATGCCCGGCGCGGCCTCGCCGAGCACGCGGCTGACCACGGTCTCCAGCTCGAAACGGTAGGTATAGATCGTCATCAGCGCGACGATGATCGCGACCCAGATCACGATGGCGCGAAACGCATCCGACATCCGTCCGCGATAGCGCCCGAAGACGGATCCGGAGAGCAGCAGCAGAAACGCCGACAGAGCCGTCACCCGGGCGAACTGGTCAGGCGTCATGCCGAGGATATCGCGCTCGCCGAAGGTGAAGACGAGGATCGCAAGGCCGACAAGCAGGATGCCGAAACCGATCGCACCGGGCATGGTCAGCCATCCCGCCGCGCGCTGCCCGGCTCCTGCTCCAGGCTTGCATCTTCACCCAGAAAGGCCTTGCGCATGCGCGCCTCCAGCCCGGTCATGACGGCAAGGCGCTCCTTCTCGCTCATCCGCCCCCAGGTCGCGATTTCCGCGCGCGTGCGCCCGCAGCCCTCGCACAGACCGGTTTCGTCGTCGATCAGGCAGACCTTGATGCAGGGTGAAGACGCAGATGACATGATCAGAAACGGGCTCCGTGCGCGGGTTCTCGATCCGCTCTAGATGGGGTCAGGCGGGTATCAGGATCAAGAGGCCGGTGAGTGCGGCAATTTCGGAAAGCTGCTGCGTGGCGCCGATCACATCCCCCGTCTGCCCGCCGATGAGGCGGCGCGCGAGGCCGAGGCAAAGCAGAACGATCGCGCCCGCAAGCAGCAGCATGAGGAGGATGGCGAGGAGACCGTGGCCTGCGGGTAGCAGGAGCAGGAAAGCCAATGCGACGGCGATCACGCCGGCAATGACGAAATCGCGCGCGCGAATACGCCCGGCCGAGGCGGAAGCGCCGCTCGTGCGCGCCGGCGGCAGGCGCACCATCAGCCACAGGGCGATCCAGCGCGACAATCCGGCCGTGGTGATCAGCGCCGCAGCGGCGGCGCCCGCGCCGGCGAGCTCGGCGATGCCGGCAATCAGGCTCACCCGCATGATCAGGGCGAGGATCAGCCCGGCTGCGCCGAAGCTGCCGATGGTCGAATCCTTCATGATGGCGAGCCGGCGATCGCGGTCGCCGCGCGCGCCGAGCGCATCGCAGCAATCGGCGAGCCCGTCCTCGTGCAGGCCGCCGCTGGCGATAAGCGTGATCGCCACGGCGAGTGTCGCGGCGGGAAGCGGCGGCAGGCCGAGAGCGAGGGCGACGAGCAGCACCAGCGCGCCGGGCAGGGCGATCAGCGCGCCGGCAAGCGGCAGCATCCGCGTCATCCGGCTGAAATCGGGCATGTCGTGCGGATCGCGCTCGAAGGGCAGCGCCGGCACGGGCAGGCGGGAGAAGAAGCGCAGGGCCCGGGCGAGATCGAGGACGGCCACGCGCAGGCGTGACTTGCGCGGCAATGCTTCGTTTCCGGCCGCGCGCGGCGAATCACCCTCATCCATCCTCGGCACCTTTCCCCCGTCATCGCGGCGCAACACCTTCACCCCGTCCCCATAGCCCGCTATAGCTGCGCCGCCAACCGAACCCTTCAAGAGATTCCCGCAAGGAGAAGCCGCCATGAGCGCGACCGACAATTCCGGCCACCCCTTCGACGATATCCGCAGCCTCGTGGCCGCGATGCCGGAGGCGGATCAGCAGGCGGTCGCGGCTGTGCGCGCGCGCAACGGCGAGCTCACCAAACCCGCCGGCAGCCTCGGGCGGCTGGAATGGCTGGCCGAATGGCTCGCCGCCTGGCAGGCGAAGGAAAAGCCCGTCATCGCCCGCCCCCTCGTCGCCGTCTTTGCCGGCAGCCACGGCGTCACCGCCCAGGGCGTCTCGGCCTTCCCCGATGCGGTGAACCAGCAGATGCTGGGCAATTTCGCCAATGGCGGGGCGGCCATCAACCAGATCTGCGCGGCCTACGGGCTCGGCTTCAAGGTCTTCGACCTGGCCGTCGACATGCCGACGAAGGATATCACGCGCGAGCCCGCCATGGGCGACAAGGATGCGGTGGCGACCATGGCCTTCGGCATGGAGGCGATCGCCGGCGGCACGGATCTGCTCGGCATCGGCGAGATGGGCATCGGCAACACCACCATCGCGGCGGCGATCTTCACCGCGCTCTATGGCGGCGAGGCGGCGCATTGGGTGGGGCGCGGCACCGGCGTCGATGATGCCGGGCTTACACGCAAGGTCGCGGCGGTAGAGGCGGCGATCGCCCTGCATCGCGATCATCTCGATGATCCGCTCGCGGTTCTCGCGCGTCTGGGCGGGCGCGAGATCGCGGCCATGGCCGGGGCGATCCTCGCGGCGCGCAGCGAGCGGGTGCCGGTGGTGGTCGACGGCTATGTCGCGACCTCGGCGGCGGCGATCCTGCATGCGATCGATCCGCGCGCCCTCGATCATTGCGTCTTCGGTCACCTCTCGGCGGAGGGCGCCCATCGCGACGTGCTCGAACGTCTCGGCAAGGTGCCGCTGCTGGCGCTGGACATGCGCCTCGGCGAGGGTTCCGGCGCGGCCATGGCGATGGGGCTGATCAAGGCCGCCGCCCATTGCCATGCCGGCATGGCGACATTCGCGGAAGCGGCTGTGGCGCAGAAGCTGCACTGAAAGCGTGCCGGGTTGGCGGATCGTGCGCTTGACGGGCAGCGGGTCTTCGATGCCCGGCATAACCTGCTGCCCGGTGGGTCCTGCTGCCGGTTCAGTCCTTTTTTGCGAGGTCGTTCAGCTTTGCCTGCATCTCGGCCATCTGGGCCTTGAGCGTATCGATATCCGTATCGCCACCTTCTCCCCCGGTTTCGCCGCCGGGGGGATTCTTCGAAGAGAACGGCGTGAACACCTTCATCGCGTCGGTGAACATCTTCATGTTGGAGCGTACCTGCTCATCGAGCGCCATGAAGGCCTTCGGACCGAAGGTCTCTGTCATCTGCGCGCGGATCTTCTCCTGCTCGCTGGTGAAGAGCGACATGGAATGCTCGAGATAGCTCGGCACCATGACCTGCATGCTGTCGCCGTAGAAGCGGATCAGCTGGCGCAGGAACGTCACCGGAAGCAGGTTCTGGCCGCCTTCCTTGTTTTCCTGCTCGAAGATGATCTGGGTCAGCACCGAGCGGGTGATGTCCTCGCCGGAT
>PXAW01000564.1 GCA_003567055.1 Hyphomicrobiales bacterium | reverse complement strand
GCCCCGGCACGCAGCCAGCCGCCTCAGGGCTACGGCTCGGCTTATGACGAGCTTGACGCCATCGCCGCGCGCATCAACAAGGCGACGCGCCAGCGCGGCCAGGCCCCTGCCGGCCAGCGCGCGGAAGGGCGTTCCACCGAGGGACGCAGTGCCCAGCACGGCGGCCAGCACGGCGGCATCGACGCCATCGTCAGCGCCGTGGCCGGCGAGACCGAGCGCCGCAGTCGCGAATCCAATGCCCGCACCGCCGAGGCCCTCGATTCCGTGGTGCGCTGGATCGAGCGCACCGAAGACCGCATGAACGAGAGCACGCGCACGCTCTCGGAGAGCACCCGCATGGCGCTTGAGCGCCAGGATCATACCGCCAATGTGCTCGGTGAAGCCCTGGCCATGATGACCAAGCGCCTCGACGATATCGAGCACAAGGTCGTCGACGGCCAGCAGCCCTCCATCAGCGCGGCCTTGCAGGCCGTCGAGAAGGTCGAGGCGCATCTGGCCCGGCTCAGCGAGAGCCAGGCCCAGACCAAGGCCGAGATCGAAGCCGCCCGCGCAGCCCAGGCCGAACATGCCCGTCGCGAACAGCATCGCGGCAATGCGGCCGAACAGGCCGCGCAGGAAGCCGAGCGCCGCGCCCAGGAAGAAGCGCAGGCGCTGCTCGGACGCCAGCAGGAAACCATCGAGAACGCCCTGCGCTCCTTCGAGGATCGCATCGCCGCGATCACGGAGAAGCTCGCCGAGACCAATTCGCGCAGCCAGGAAACGCATGCGCGCAACCAGGAACCCGCTGCGCGCAGCCAGGAGGCCCAGCCGCGCCATCCCGCACGCGGCGAACCCGCCGGGATACCCGCACGCGAGCGTCCCCGTTCCGGCCTCGCTGCCGAGTTGCAGAGCGCGGTCGCCGAAATCCGCGCCCGCCAGAGCGCACTCGATGCCGAAGACCAGAATACCAGCCGCCGCAATACGGAGGAGATGCTCTCCACCCTGCGCGGCGACGTGGCCCGCCTCGGCGCCCAGTTGCAGGCGGTGAAGGAGACCGGAAGCCGCGAGGGCGAGCAGAGCCGGCGTGCGGTCGCCGATATCGGCAAGCATGTCCGCAGCGATCTCGACGCGCTGTCGCAGAAGCTCGAGGGCCTCGCGCGCAATGACGAGCTCGCCGATCTCGAGGAATCACTGTCCGAACTGACCCGCGAGGCCATCCGCGCCGCCGATGCCGGTCGCGAGAAGGAGCTCGCGCGCATCAACGGGCTGATCGAGCGCGTCCAGACCGAGATCGCCGGCATTGCCGAGGCCACCGCCGAAGGCGTCCACGCGAAGATCGCCGAGGATTACCGCAAGCTCTCGGCCCAGATCGAGACGCTGGGCAGTTCCGATCGCGAACTCGCCGCGACGCTCACCCGCGAACTGGAAGCGATGCGCAGCCTCTACGGCCAGCTCGCCGATCCGAGCCGTGTGGACGAGCTGAACGCGCAGCTGCGGGAATTGTCGCATCGGGTCGGCCATATGGCGCGCGGCCAGATCGACGCGGTGGAATTCGCCACCCTGCGCAGCGCCGTCGACGACATTCGCGGCGCGGTCAAGGCATCGCGGGCGACACAGGCCGATGCCGAGCAGATCCGCGAGCAGTTCGGCAACCTGTCCGGCAAACTCGACACGCTCTCCGAGCAGATGCCGCAGGCCGACCTCTCCCTGCTCGGGCGCCAATACGAGGATCTCGCCGGGCGCATCTCCGAACTCGCCGCCAATGACAGCCGCGCGGAGCTCACCTCACTCGGCGAGCGGGTCGAGAGCATGGCCGGACGGCTCGAGGAGCTCGCCGGACGGCTGAGTGGCCCGCAGGCCGAGGCGATGGCGCGCGAAGTCGCGGCGATGTCGGCGGATCTGCAGAACCTGCCGCAGGCCGGCAGCGCGGAACTCGGCGCGCTGACCCGGCAGTTCGAAACCCTCAATGCCAAGATCGACGAGCTCGCCGCCCGCCCGGCCAATACCGATTTCAGCCCCGTGGCGCGCCAGATCGAAGCGCTCGAGCGCAAGCTGGATGAGACCTGGAGCGCCCGCAACGCCGCCCCGGAAGTGCCGGCGGAAGTGCTTGCACGGCTGGACGATCTCGCCGCGCGGATCGACCATATCGGCAACAGCGAACGCCCGGATTTCGAGCGTGAATTCAAGCAGCTGCAGAGCAATCTCGAAGCGGCCATGGCCTCGTCGAGCGCCCGGCCGCCTGTCGGTTTCGAGGCGCTGATGGAGCGCATGGACCAGATCGACGAGAACCTGCGCGCCGTCGATCTGCGCAGCGAAGTCCGGCCGCTGGAGGAGATGCTCTACCAGCTCGCCGCCCGGCTCGACGCCGCCGAGCAGCCCAATGCCGGCCTGGAGGCGATCGACGCACTCGAAGCGCAGATCTCCGAGATCGCGAAGCGCCTCGAGAGCGAGCGCGATGCCGGCGCCGAGCCGAGCCCGCTCGACAAGGCCATGGACGATCTCATGCGCCAGATCGAGAGCATGCGCGAAGGCGCCGTCGAGGCGGCGGAGCGCGCGGCCAAAGCCGCCATCGCCGATACGCTGGAGGCCTTGCCGAAGGGCGATTCGCACGGCGAAATCGACTTCCTCAGCAAGTCGCTGGCTGATCTGAAGGATCTGCAAAACGCTGCGGAACAGCGCAGCATGGACACGCTCGGCAGCGTCCAGGGGACGCTCGACAAGCTGGTCGAACGGCTGACGCTTCTGGAAAGCAAGGCGCGCGCGCCGCAACACGCCGCCGCCGGACGCGGCCCCGCCGCGCGCGGCAAGGTCACGGAGCAGGGCAAGGTCGCGGAGCAGGGCCGGGTTGCGGAGCAGGGCAATCCCGCAGAAGCAGCGCAGGCTGCTGCCGCGCCGCGCGGACCGATGACACCGGCCCAGCTTCTCGACCAGTTGAAGGCGCAACGCGGCGCGCCGGCACAGGCCGTGCAGGCAAACGGCGTTCCGGCAAACGGCATGAAACCGTCCGATGCCGCCCAGATCAAGGCGAGCCCCGTCGTCTCGGGTGAGGTCAGGGCGCATTTCCGGACGGATGGCTTCGACGATGCCGATCGCCCCTTCGCGACGGTCGGTTCGCTGGGCAACGATACCCTGATCGAACCCGGCGCCGGGCGCCCCGGTCAGGCACCGGCAAAACCCGCCGCGCAGGATGCGGAAACGGAATCGGCGGAGATCAAGGCGAACTTCATCGCCGCCGCCCGACGCGCCGCCCAGAACGCCGCCGCCGAAGCCGCCGCCGCGACCCGCAAGGAAAGCTCCCGCGACGCCCGCGACAAGGCGCGTGGCGCTGCCGGCGAAGGCAAGCTCGCAGCGACGAAGCCGGGTTCCGGCAAAGCCGCCGGCAACATGGCTGCTGGCAACAAGGCCGATGCCGAGAAGGCCGCAGCCGGCTCGCGCCGTCGCCCGCTCCTGATGGCGGCTGCGGCGGTGGTGCTCGCCGCCGGCGCCTTCCAGATCGCGCCTCATCTGATGCAGGGTGAGCAGCGCAGCGAAATCGCCGAAGCCGTCCGCGATGATGCGGATTCGATCGTCGCGGACATCACGGAATCCGATGCCGCACTCCCCGAGACGGCGCCGGCGCTCGACAGGGCGCAAGCGGGTATCATCACCGCCGACATGGATGCGCAACCGGGCGAAACCGCCTCGATCGACGCTGGATCGCCGGCAATCGAAGCCTTCTCGCCCACCGCCCTGCCCAGCATCGTCGGCATGGAAACCCTGCTCAATGGCGGCGGTGCGGCCCGCAGCGCCGATGCACCGATCCCGCTTCTGCCGCCGCGCCGCGATGTCGGGCAGGCCGGTTCGGGCAATGAATCGGGCTGGGTGCTCGCACCGGAGAGCGAGCTGCATCCCAATATCGTCTCGGGCGACGAGATCCCCTCCGGACGCGGTCCGGCGGATATCCGCGAAGCCATGCTGGCCGGTGACGTCGCCGCCGTCTACGCCTTCGCCAATATGGCGGTCGACGGCAACGGCATGCAGCGCGATCCCGCGCTTGCGGCCAAATTGTTCGAGCGCGCCGCAGCGCATGGTCTGGTGCCGGCGCAGTACCGGATCGGCAATCTCTACGAGAAAGGTATCGGCGTGAGCCGCGACTACGCGCTGGCCAGCCTCTGGTATCAGCGCGCAGCGGAGAACGGCAATGCCCGCGCCATGCACAATCTGGCCGTCCTGTTGGCCGAGGGCGTGCATGGCAGCCCGGATTTCGCCGGGGCGCTGGACTGGTTCCGCCAGGCATCGGAGCTGGGTGTCCGCGACAGCCAGTACAACCTCGCCGTCCTGAAGGCCCGCGGCATGGGCACGGAGCAGGATCTGGCAGGCTCCTACAAGTGGTTTGCCATCGCCGCCCGCCAGGGCGATTCGGATGCGGCGGAGAAGCGCGACGAGGTCGCCGCCAGGCTCGATTCGCGCGCCCTCGCCATGGCCGAGGCCGAGGTCGAGGTCTGGCGCGCCCGCGAGCCGGATCCGGCGGCCAACAATGTGGCGATGCCGGCGCGCGCGCCGGGGCCGCAATCATCGCGTCAGGCGATGGTGATCGATCCCGCCAGCTGAGGCGGGCGTCACATCACTGCCATATGGCAGTGAAAAAGCACATGCGCACCGGTACGGGGCTTGATTCCCGTGCCGGTTCGTCGCGTATGCTGACGGTAAAGGTACCGTGCCCGTGCAGATCTATCTTCCCATCGCCGAAATGTCGGTCAGCGTCTTCCTCCTTCTGGGGCTGGGCGCGGCGGTGGGATTCATATCGGGGCTGTTCGGCATCGGCGGCGGCTTCCTGATGACGCCGCTCCTGATCTTCCTGGGCATACCGCCGGCCATCGCCGTCGCCAGCCAGATGGCGCAGATCGTCGCCTCATCGACGACGAGCGGCCTCGCCGCCTTCCGGCGCAAGGCGCTCGATATCAAGCTTGCCTCGTTGCTGACCGTGGGCGGGCTTGTCGGGACCGGTCTCGGCATCTGGTTCTTCGCTGCCGCGCGTGCCGCCGGCCAGCTGGATATCGTGATCGTGGTCTCCTACGTCACCCTGTTCTCCGTGGTCGGCGGGCTGATGCTGGTGGAGAGCCTCAAGGAGTTCTGGTCGAGCCGCAAGGGCAAGGTGCGCTCGCGCAGACGGGCCGGGGAACATCCCGCCTATCTCGGCCTGCCCCTGCGCATGCGCTTCCACCGTTCGCAGCTCTATGCCAGCGTGATTCCGCTGCTCGGGGTGGCCTTCTTCGTCGGATTCGCCGGCGCGGTGCTGGGTATCGGCGGCGGCTTCATCATGGTGCCGGCGCTGCTCTATCTCTTCCGCGTGCCGACATCCATGGTGGTGGGCACCTCGCAATTCCAGATCCTGTGGGCGAGCACCGCCGCCCTTCTGCTGCATGCCATCGCCAACCAGGCCGTCGATGCCGTGCTCGCCTTCATCCTGATCATCGGCGGCGTGTTCGGGGCGCAGTTCGGCGCCCGCGCCAGCCGGCATCTGCGTGCGGACATGTTCCGCTTCCTTCTGGCCCTGCTGATCCTCGGCGTCGGCCTGCGCTTCGCCATCGAACTGGTGCTGCGGCCGACCGAGCTGTTCTCGATCGCGAACGGAGGCTGAAGGCAATGCGTCCTGTCCATGCCCCGAACCGCTTCGCTCCGTCAGGAATCCGGACCGCCCTGCGCGGATTGGCGGTGGCATCCCTGGTCTGGCTCCTCGCCTTCGCTGCGACACAGGGCGCCCGCGCCGAAGGGCTGGTCATCTCCCTGTCGAACCACCAGGTGATGATCACCTCGAACTATACCGGCTCGCAGGTGACCCTGTTCGGTGCCGTCCAGCGCGACGAGCAGACCATCGCGCGGGCTTCCGGTTACGATGCCGCCGTGATCGTGCGCGGCCCGCGCGTCGATGCGGTGACGGTGCGCCGCAAGGAGCGGCTCGGGCCGATCTGGATCAACCGGACGCAAGAGACCTTCGAGGACATCCCGCGCTATCTCGCCATCCTCTCGTCACGCCCCCTGGATGAGCTGACGAGCGAGATCATGCGCGGGAGGCTCCGCCTCGACCTCGACCCGACCGTCGCCACGCAGATGCAGCCGGAGGAGCCCGGCGCGGTGCAGGATTCCGGACACAACCCCGATTACGCGCAGGCGCTGGTGCGGCTGCGCATGCAGGAGGGGCAGTATTTCGAGATCGGGCGCGGCATCACCTTCATCACACCGATGATCTTCCGCGCAGCGATTCCCCTGCCTGCCGGGGCGCCGCCGGGGAATTACGAGGTCGAGACCCTGCTCTTCGCCGACGGGGTATTGCTGGCGCGCGACATCACCAATTTCGAGCTGGTCAAGACCGGCTTCGAGCAGCGTGTCGCGGTCTGGGCGGAGACGCGGGCGGCCGCCTACGGCTTCCTCACCGTGCTCATGGCGATGTTCTTCGGCTGGATCGCAAGCGTGATCTTCCGCCGCGATTGAGCGCGGGGCGCCGTTTTCCTCCCCCCGGCGTCGTGACGAAGCGCCTTTCCCCTTGCAAGCGCGGCGGCAGGCGTTAAGTCTCGCCCGTGGGCCTGCGCCCGGCGCACACGATGACGGCCTTTTTTCGGATCCGATGCAACCGCCGCGAAGAGATCATGACAACGAGCGACAAGACCATCCCGCCTCTTCCCCGCATGCTCGGCCTCGCCGGGCTCGTCCCCTTCTGGCTGCTTGCGCTCGCGCTCGTCACCGGTATCGGATTCGGCCGCGATCCCGAGACCCTGCGTTTCGCGCTCGCCGCCTATGGCGCGGTGATCCTCTCCTTCACCGGCGGGATCCGCTGGGGCATCGCGGTGATGATGGAGGAGCAGGCGAATGCCGGGCGCGAATACGGGATCTCGGTCATCCCGGCACTGCTGGCCTGGGGCACGCTGCTGCTGCCGCCCTCCTGGCAGCTGGGCAGCCTCGCTGCGCTGATCGTGATCGCGGGATTGCTCGATTACGGCATGGTCTGCCGCGAGAATGCCCCGGAATGGTTCGGCAATCTGCGCCTGATCCTCGCCGGCGGGGCCGCCGCCGCCCTGATCCTCGCCGCATTGGCGGGATGATACGGGGTTGATTCCCGCGCCCGGTCCTGCGAAGCCCTCCCGGCGATGACCGCCGCGAGGATGCCTGCATGACCAAGCCGCTCTCCCTTTCCAAGGACAAGATCCGGATCCTGCTCCTGGAGAATGTCCATGATTCCGCCGTCACGCTGATCCGCAATGCCGGTTACGGCGCGATCACGCATCTGCCCAAGGCGCTGGATGAGCAGGCTTTGCGCGAGGCGGTTGCGGGGGTGCACATTCTGGGCATCCGCTCGCGCACGCAGATCACCGAGGGCGTGCTGGAAGCTGCCGACAAGCTGATCGCCATCGGCTGTTTCAGCGTCGGCACCAACCAGGTCGATCTCGATGCCGCCACCCGGCGCGGCATCCCGGTCTTCAACGCGCCTTTTTCCAACACCCGCTCCGTGGCCGAACTGACGCTCGCGGAAATCGTGATGCTGATGCGGCGCACTTTCCCGCGTTCGATCAGCGCCCATGCCGGCGGCTGGGAGAAATCCGCCAATGACAGCCACGAGGTGCGCGGCAAGGTGCTCGGCATCGTCGGCTACGGCAATATCGGCAGCCAGCTCTCGACGCTGGCGGAGAGCTTCGGCATGAAGGTGATCTATTACGATCACACCGAGCGCCTGCGCCACGGCAATACCGAGCCGGTCGATTCCCTCGACACCCTGCTCGCGCAGGCCGACGTGGTGACGCTGCACGTTCCCGAGACGCCGGCGACGCGGGACATGATCGGCGCGCGCGAATTGCGCCAGATGAAGCCCGGCGCCTTCCTGATCAACAATGCCCGCGGCAGCATCATCGATCTCGACGCGCTCGCGCAAGTCCTGCGCGAAGGCCATCTGCGCGGCGCGGCGGTGGATGTGTTTCCGGTCGAACCCGGCTCCAATGCCGAACCCTTCGCCAGTCCGCTACAAGGTCTCGACAACGTCATCCTCACCCCGCATGTCGGCGGCTCTACCGTCGAGGCGCAGGAGCGGATCGGCGCGGAAGTGGCACGCAAACTCGTCGACTATTCCGATATCGGCGCCACGATCGGCGCCGTGAACTTCCCCGAAGTGCAGCTCCCCGCCCGCCCGCACGGGGCGCGTTTCATGCATGTGCACCGCAACGCGCCGGGCATTCTGGCGCGGATCATCGAAATTTTTGCCGGCAAGGGCTGCAACATCGTCGGGCAGTTTCTGCAAACGCAGGGCGAACTCGGCTATGTGGTCGTCGAACTCGATGCCGTGCCGCCGGATACACGCGGGCTGCTCGCCGAATTGCGCGCGCTGGAGGGCACGATCCGCGCGCGCGTGCTGTATGTGCGCGATTGAGCAGCGCGCGGGGTGGCTCGAGGATTGCGCGTTAACCCTTTATTCACTTTATCGGGCCGCGAAAGCCGCGCGCATTGCCTTCGCGGGCCGGTAAAGGCACCCTGAAACGATCGCTTGTAATCGTGAGGGGTGCTCTGATGCCGCGCGCTTTGCACGAGGTCCGCGTCCGGGCGCAGCGCCGGATAACCCGCGCCCCACGGCCTGCCGGGTGGCTGGCCTGCATCGCCCTCGCGCTCACACTGATCTTGCCGTCGGCCCCGGCGAAAGCCGGGCCCCCGGACGAAGAGCCCGTCGATGTGGCGCTGGTGCTCGCCGTCGACATCTCCTTCTCGATGACCATGCATGAACTCGCCCTCCAGCGTGACGGCTATGTCGAGGCCTTTCGCGATCCGCGCGTGCATGCCGCCATCGCCGCCGGGCCGCATCAGCGCATCGCGGTGAGCTATCTGGAATGGGCCGGTGCGGCGACGCAGGAGG
>PXAW01000357.1 GCA_003567055.1 Hyphomicrobiales bacterium | reverse complement strand
TGCCGAGATAATGCTGCTCGCAACGCGTCATGCCTTCCAGCTCGACGGCGAAGACGCCGCGCCGGGCATGCGTGCCGTTGCCGACCTCCTCCCCGTCCAGCAGGGCGCAGAAGACGGGGTCCCCGTCGATGCGGGGAAAGCATCCCCAGACGATCTGGGCGCGCCGATCGATCAGCGCGGCGCTCATGCAATTGCCGATCACGGCGATATCGAGCGAGCTCATGGGCCGGCCCTCCGGTTGGCGCGATTCGTGACCCGAAGTACTTTACCTGAACCAGAAAAACAAATTCTCAACGCCGCCGGAGATTGTGCCCGACGCGTCGAGAGTGCCAAAACGGGCCGAGGTGGCCACATCACCTCATCCCGCCCATACGGAATGCCGAGAAAAGCGCCGTCCGGGCAGGCTCTCGCGGATTGCGATACGCTGCGCTCTTGCGTATCGCTTGAGGGAAACCTGCTGAACGCCCGCGCATTCTGACCGGAGGCCGCCATGCCGCATGATTCCGCCATTCTCGACGCGCTGCGCGCCGTCACCACCGCGACGCTGACCACGGTCCTCCTGAAGAAAGGGCTGCGGCGCTCCTGGATGCGGGGCCCCAAGCCGCTCTATCATGCGCATGAACGCCTCGTCGGCCCCGCCTTCACCCTGCGTTTCGTGCCCATGCGCGAGGATCTCGCCACGCCTGAATCCTGGTCCTCGCCGCGCTCCACCCGTGCCGCGATCGAAGACATGCCGGAAGGCGCGATCGCCATCGTCGACGCGATGGGGATCGATGATGCCGGCATCTTCGGCGATATCCTGTGCGCGCGCATGCACAAGCGCGGCGTGGCCGGGCTGATCACCGATGGTGTGGTGCGCGACGGGGCCGGCGTCTCCGATACCGGCCTGCCGGTCTGGGCGAGCGGCGTCGCGGCGCCGGCCTCGGTGGCGGGGCTGACCTTCGTCGGCTGGCAGGAGCCGATCGGCTGCGGCGGCGTGGCGGTGTTTCCAGACGACATCATCGTCGCCGATACGGACGGCGCCGTGGTGATTCCCGCCGCCATGGTCGAGGAGGTCACCCATGCCGCCGTCGAGCAGGAGCGGCTGGAAATGTGGATCATGCGCGAGGTCGAACGCGGCGTGGCGCTGCCCGGCCTGTATCCGCCCAACGAGGAGACGAAGGCCCGCTACGAGGCGCAGAAGGACGATCTGTGAGGGCGCATCCGACCTTGTGCCTGCTTGTCTCGCAGGCGCGAAAAGGTTAGGACCACGCGTCCTTCACATTTGACCCCCGTCTGATGTGATCTCACGAGTGAGGAGGCTATCGCGATGCGTATCGACGCCGTTTCCATCGGCAAGAACCCCCCGGATGAAGTCAATGTCGTGATCGAGGTTCCGATCGGCGGCGAGCCGATCAAATACGAGCTCGACAAGGCCTCCGGCACGCTTGTGGTCGATCGCTTTCTCTATACCTCGATGCGCTATCCGGGCAATTACGGCTTCATCCCGCACACGCTCTCCGATGACGGCGATCCGTGTGACGTGCTTGTCGCCAACACGCGCGCCATCGTGCCCGGCGCGGTGATCGCGGTGCGCCCGGTCGGGGTGCTGATCATGGAAGACGAGGCGGGGCAGGACGAGAAGATCGTCGCCGTGCCGACCTCCAAGCTGACCAAGCGTTATGACGGCGTCAAGGACGTGTCCGACATGCCCGATATCACGCTCAAGCAGATCGAGCATTTCTTCGCGCATTACAAGGATCTCGAGCCCGGCAAATGGGTCAAGATCGTGCGCTGGGGCGATGCCGCCGAGGCGCGCAAGATGGTCAAGGAATCGATCGACCGGGCCCGCAAGGAAGGTTGATCGGCAGATGAGACGAGGGCTGGTCTGATGGAAATCCTCGTCATAGGCGCCGGTGTCGTCGGGCTCGCCTGCGCGCGGGCGCTCGCCATGGCCGGCCATACCGTCGTGGTGGCGGAAGCGACGGGATCGATCGGCTCCGGCGTCTCCTCGCGCAACAGCGAAGTCATCCATGCGGGGATGTATTACCCCACCGGTTCCGGCAAGGCGCATCATTGCGTCACCGGGCGCCGGCGGCTCTATGCCTTCTGCGAGAGCCACGGCGTGCCCCATGCCCGCCCCGGCAAGCTGATCGTCGCCACCAGCGAGGCCGAGCGCAGCAAGATCGAGGCGATCGCCGCGCAGGGTGCGATCAACGGCGTCGAGGGGCTGGAATTCCTCGACGGGGCCGATGCCCGGGCCATGGAGCCGGAGCTTTCCTGCGTCGCGGCCCTGTGGAGCCCGCAGACCGGTATCATCGACAGCCACGCCCTGATGCTCGCCCTCCAGGGCGATCTCGAGGATCACGGCGGCATGGTCGCTTTCGCGAGCCCGGTCACGCGTCTGCGCCGTCATGAGGGGTGCTGGCAGGCGACGGTGGCGGATGAGGAAATGCCCTTCGATGCCGTCGTCAATGCCGCAGCCCTCGGCGCGCAGGGGCTGGCAAAGGCGACGGAGGGGTTCGACGACAAGCTGATCCCGCCGCTCGTCTATGCCAAGGGCAATTATTTCGGCTGCACCGGTCGTCCGGCCTTCTCGCGCCTGATCTCCCCCGCGCCGATCGATGGCGGGCTCGGCGTCCACGTCACCCTCGATCTCGGCGGTCGGATGCGCTTCGGCCCCGATGTGGAATGGATCGACGAGGAAGATTACGCCGTCGATCCGCAGCGTGCGCAGAGCTTCTATGCCGCGATCCGGCGCTACTGGCCGGGCCTGCCCGATGACGTGCTGACGGCGGATTATTCCGGGATCCGCCCCAAACTCTCCGGCCCCGGCGAACCGGCGGCGGATTTCATGATCTGCGGGCCGGAGGAGCACGGTCTCCCGGGCCATGTCGCCCTGTTCGGCATCGAAAGCCCGGGGCTGACCTCCTGCCTGTCGATCGCGGATGTGGTGGTGGCGGCGTTGCGCGACTAGGTCATCATTCCGTCAGGTCGGAACGCGCTCTTGCCGGCTCAGGGCTCACGGGCCCGCCACCCCGGCGATGCGGCGGATGAGCAGGGCGGCGCTGGCAGCGATGACGGCGCCGAGGAAGAGCAGCAGCGTGCCGCGCAGATCCTGCATCAGACCCGGCGCGAAGAGGAGCGCCCCGGCGAGCGCAAGCATGATCGCGCCGCCGTACAACCTGAGCACGCCCCCGCCCTCCTGCCCGAGGCGCCCCATCCGCAAGGTGATCACGGCAACGGCGAAGATGCTCAGTTCGACGGCGAGATAAAGCGCCAGATAGAGGGCGAGCAAGCCGCCGAAAGCCGCACCGCTCACCCCGCGCTCGGTCAGGATCGCACTCCACAAGACCGGAAACCCGGCGGTGCAGGGCAATTCGACGATGGCGATTCCCGCAGCCATCGCCATGCTGGTGGCGACGAGCGCGAGGCCTCCCGTAACGGCATTGTCCATGGGGCGGGAGGCGAGCCGGCGCAGATCACGATAGATCGCGGGCTTGCGCGATTCCGGAATCGACAGGCTGAAACCGCGAAACCCGGTGATGTAATCCTTCAGGCTGATCAGTCCGAAGATCGCAGCCAGCGCGGCGACCAGCCAGCGGATCCAGTCGAGATGCGCGATGACGTGCAGGATCCCGAACACGCCGGCAATGAAGCCGCCATAGACCAAAGCCGTCACCGTGAGGAAACTCACCCCGACAAGGATGATGCGCTTGCGCGAGCGCGTATTGACGACGAGGCCGAGCAGCAGGGTCAGCACCCAGAGCGAGCAGGGATTGAGCCCGTCGATGAAGCCGATCGCCACGGTCAGTGCCAGGTTGGAAGCCGTGGCCTCGTCGAGGCCGAAGGGGAGGGTGCGTCCTTGCGGCGCGTCCGGCGCGTCGAAGCCCGATCCCTGCGCGATCGCGGCTTCGATTTCGGCGCGGATCTCCGGCGAATCACCGATCCAGACCCGCTCTGCGAAGAACAGGGTCGGCACGTAGCGCGCCTCGACCCCGCGCTCCTGCGCCATCGCCATGAAGCGTGCGGCGGCCCGCGGATCGTCGGTCAATTCGTAGGATCTCACGGTCAGGCCGGGATAACGGCTCTCGAGCCCGTCCAGAAACGGTTTCTGGCGCAGGCAGACCGGGCAATCACTGCTCCAGAATACGGTGAGTTCGACCGAGCCGGCATCATCCGGCTGTGATGCGGCGGGCGTAAACGTGGCCGTGACCAGAATGAACAGCAACACCACGATGGCGCGCGCCATCATCACCTCCGGTCGTCATGGCCTCCAGAATATCATGGCCTCCAGAATATCATGGCCTCCAGAATATCAAGGCCATGATCGGCCACCTGCCCCATAATGCAAGCCGCAAACCGGCATGCCACGGATCTTCGCAACGATAACGGGCGCAGGAGCGGCCTTTCACGGATCAGGCCCGCTTCAGGGCCCGGTCCCTCACTCGAATCGTGGCCGGATATCGCCGACGCAGCTCTGATCGACGGGCTTGTCGGGTGCATCGAGGAAATTCGCGACGAGGCTGCGACCGCAGAGCAGGGAAGAGTGCACGTCATGGCCGATGCCGCGGAAGCTGACGAGCTGCCCGTTGGGCAGATGGGATGCTATCCCCTGCGCCATGACATGTGGTGTCAGCGTGTCGGCATCACCGCTGAGGATCAGCGTCGGGATCTCACTGTTCAGGGGAGCCGAGAAGCCGTCCGGCGCCGAACCCACATCCCAGACCGGGCAGTTGAGGCGATACATCCGGAACGGATTCTCGTCGGGGAAGAAGACCGGATTCTCCTGCATCGTGGCGGTGAGGGCCGCCTCATCGGCGATCGGATAATCCTCGCGACACTTGACCGAGAGATGCTGGCCCAGGGCCAGTGTATCGACGATCTGATCCACCGCCCCGCCGAAGATGCGGGCGACCTCGTCGTCGTTCAGGGACAGGCGCCCGCGCGCCACGTCGTGCAACTCGGCGATGAAGCGCGGCACCTGCATGGCGCTGCCACTGAAGGCGAGGTGCTGGTAGAGCACCTCCACGACATTGACCCAGCTCACCTCACGACGCACCAGTTCCCCGCTTTGCGGATCGCGAAACTGCAGCCGCATCGGGCCGTCTTCGAAATGGGCGGCGAGGGCGGCGAATTTTTCGTCGAGATCGCCGTAGGTCCCGGCGCAGAAATCGTCTTGCGCGCAATCATCGAACAGCTGCCGGAAAATCCGCGGCCTTTCGGCAGCGAGGCTGGCATCCGCCTGCGACGCGAGCGAGAGCGGCGAGTTCAAAACGGCAGCGCGCACGCCTTCCGGATCGACGCGCATGGCGTCGAGCGCGAGACGTCCGCCATAGGAAGTGCCCATGAGGTTCCACTGGGGCAGATCTAGCGCCTTGCGAATGGCGCGCAGATCGAGTGCGGCGCTGCGCGTATCGAAGGCGGACAGATCGATTCCGTCGGCGACATAGATGTCGTGACAGGCGCTGAAGCGTTCGCTCACCGCCTTGTCCGGGTCGAAATCGGGGTCGTTGAACGGGTTGCCGTCGAGCTCCGCAGGCGAGACTTCGGCGCAATCCAGTCGTGGCTGCGACAGTCCCGTACCCCGTTGATCGACCAGCACGATGGCGCGGTTGCGGCGCAGTTCGAGGGCGTCTCCAAAACCGGCGAGCGCCTGCGATCCGGCCTGTCCCGGTCCGCCGCTGAGAAACACGACCGGGTTGGGGATCTCGCTGGAGGAGAGGTTGTTGAGCACGGTGACATGTACGCCGATACGCGGCGCGTCCTCGGGAAGGCTGCCATCGGGTTCGAGATCGCCGTGCCGCATCGGCAGATGTGCCATCAGGCAAATCGGTGTTTCACCCAGCGGGGCGCTGAACGGGCAGTCGATGCGTTCGATCTCGATCTGCGCCACCGGCGGCAGGGCGTCGGCGTCGAAGGCGAGCGCGCTGCCGCTGCCGAGGAACAGTGCAGCCCCGATTCCGGCGAGGCCACCGACACCGCGCAATCCGTTCCGGCGCCCGCCCTCGTTCCTGTGCGCACGTATCATCATCCTTGCCCCCTGCTGTTTCTGGAATGAAGCGGGCATGCGATCATGCCGGTGTTGAGATTTCCTGAACAGGCCTGCCTTTGCGGGTCAGATCACGTTGCGCTCGCGCAGCGGGCGGTTCCCGGCGACACGCGCATAGCCGAGATCGTTCAGATCGAGCGTCACATAGCGCCCCTCCACGATCTGCTCGGCGAGACCGCGCCCCACCGCCGGGGATTGCTGCAATCCGTGGCCGGAGAAGCCGTTGCAGAGATGGAAGCCGTCGGGGCCGGCGGGGCCGATGATCGCATTGTGATCCAGAAGGCACATGTCGTAGGGCCCGGCCCAGGCCCGCCCCGGGCGGATCGCCTCGAATCCGGGGACGCGGTTGGCGAGCGAGGGCCAGATGCGCTCTTCGAAATAGCTGTAATCCACCTGCTGGCTGTCCTCGTCGGCATCGTCCCAGCCCAAACCCGCATCCTCCTGCGGATCCGGCGAGACGCCGCAGATGAACATCCGCCCTTCCGCATTCTCGCCCTCGGGCCGGACATAGACGCCGGTCGTGTCGATCATCAGGGGGCAGTTGGGGATATCGGCCTTGCAGGTGAAGCTGAAGACATAGCGCCGCCGCGCATGCACGGGCAGGTCGATACCGGCGGTGGCGGCGAGCGCGCGCCCGCCCGAGCCGGCGCAATTGACGAGGCTGCCGCAGGCAATGCGCGCGCCGTCCGCAAGCCGGACACCGCAGACGGCGCCGCCGGCGGTCTCGACCGCAGCGACCTCCCCCGTGCGGTATTCCACGCCGAGCGAACGCGCCTTGCGGCGGAAGGCCTGCAGCAACGCCCAGCCGTCGAACCAGCCCTCGCCCGAGAGCCCGAGCGAGCCGATCACCACATCCTCGCCGGGCTTGAGCCAGGGGAAGCGCGCACTCAGGGAATCGGCGTCGAGCAGGGCGATATCGGCACCCTCCGCCCGCTGGAGCGCGTTGATCTCGCGCATCACGTTGATGCTGCCCTCATGGCCGAGATAGAGATAACCGCCCTCCTTCAGATCGATCACCGGCGCCTCGCCATCGACCGCGAGATGCGTCCCGATATCGCGCAGGAAGGATATGCCGTAGAGCGAGATGCGGATGTTCACCGGGCTGGAGAATTGCTGGCGGATCGAGGCCGCCGAGAGCGCCGAGGCCGAGCGCGCATAGCCGGGATCCTTCTCCACCACGATGACGCGCCCGGTAAATCCGGGATGGCTGGCGAGATGATAAGCCAGCGACGACCCCATCGCCGCCCCACCGGCGATCACGACATCCGCTGATTCGATCGCGCTACCCGCTTGATTCATGTTCTGCCCCGAAAATCTCTGCCGCTGCGCTTCATCGGGCGGGCCCCTCGCCGCGCCACTGTCATTCCGGGCGGAAAATGGCACAGACGGAGCGCGGTGCGAAGGCGCATACACGCGCATTCCGGGTCTGCGGAGTGTCGGGGTGGGCGTTCAGAGTGTCACGCTCAAGATATACCGCAACAAGCACGCATAAATTCATTTTGCGCATATTCACAATCTTAAATATCTGAATTATAAACCCGACTCTGGAGGGAATTAATGCAGTATCTCTTTCTCGACGAATCGGGCGAGCTCGGGTTTTCACAAAATTCGAGCTCACATTTCCTTCTGACAATGCTCCAAACGGATGCGCCAAAGCAGCTCAAAAACGCCGTACGGCGTCAGAAAAAGGCTCTGCATGATGCCGGATGGCCCCGGGAATTGGAGATCAAGGGCACGAGCCTGAATGGGTGTCACCGCATCAACGGCATCCCCCATCAAATCGGAGAGAGACGAAGAGAGTATATAAGCGGATTCATTCGCGCAATTGTCAGAGCCAATGTCACAATTCATTATGCGATCGTCAATAAGTCACGAATAACGGAAAATCTAAGACAGGCACCATACGGAATTGCGTATAATTATTATTCAGGGAATTTGCTTTGCAAGATTCACAACAAATCAATTCATGAGCCGATAAAATTCATTGTCGATAAGAGAAACAAAGAAACGCATAACAATATGCCATTCACAGGCTACATTCAAACAAGAATCATTTCGGAGTGCAATCATACTCACGGCTTCGACATTAAACATGAAGATTCTCGTGACTGGCTCGGTTTGCAAGCTGTTGACCTGATATGCTGGTCAATATTCCGCCATTATGAGCACAAAGACAGTGAATTTCTTAATCTGATCGCGCCCCATATCGGTGTACGGGATTCATGGTACGCGTAAACAAAAAACCCGCCTGAAGGCGGGTTTTGTTCGACCCTGCGGGCGGCCATGATGCACATGGCTTATCTCAATCCAAGACGCTACCGCAGGCCTTACCGAACGTGTCATCTATAGACAGATTGCGCTCACAAGTCAATACGAAACCAAAGCGTGCTCCGCCAAGCTCATGCCAAAGGCCTCGGATCGCGCCCGGTGCGGGTCAGCATCAGGGCGGCCCAGCCGTCGAGATCGCGGCGGGCGGCCAGCGCGAAGCCGTGTTCGCGATAGGCCGAGAGCACGCCCGGCACGTCATGCGCGAGCAGGCCCGAGAGCACCAGCGCACCGTCATCCGCCGTCACCCGGGCGAGATCGGGCGCCAGACGCCGCAGCGGGCGGGCGAGGATATTGGCGAAGACGAGATCGAAGTGACGGGTGCGCCGTGCCTTGGCGTGATCGATGCCGGGCGCGACGTAGAGATCGACGAGATTGCCGATGCCGTTGAGCCGGGCATTCTCGCGCGCCACCTCCACGGCGACCGGGTCGATATCGCCGGCGACGACCTTGCGCCGCGTCGCCTTGGCGGCGGCGAAGGCGAGCACGCCCGTGCCGGT
>PXAW01000128.1 GCA_003567055.1 Hyphomicrobiales bacterium | reverse complement strand
GGCGTTGCGCGACTTCACCACGCCGGGGCGCTGTGCCAGCGCCTGCAGGATGAGGAATTCCGTCACCGTCAGCGTCACCGGCTCGCCCCGCCAGGTGCAGGTATGGCGCTCGGGATCCATCACCAGCTGACCGCGCTCGATCGCCTTGGCATCGGCCTCGCGCGCCGGGCCCGGCTCGCGCGGCGCGAAACGGCGCAGAACCGCCTTGACGCGCTCCACCAGGAGGCGCTGCGAGAAGGGTTTGCGGATGAAATCGTCGGCGCCCATCTTCAGCCCGAACAACTCGTCGATCTCCTCGTCCTTCGAGGTGAGGAAGATCACCGGCAGATCGGATTTCTGGCGCAGCCGCCGCAACAGCTCCATCCCGTCCATGCGCGGCATCTTGATGTCGAAAATGGCGAGATCGGGCGGCGATTGCCGCAGGCCGTCCAGCGCCGAGGCGCCGTCGGTGTAGGTCTGGATACGGTACCCTTCCGATTCGAGCGCGATCGACACGGAGGTCAGGATGTTGCGATCGTCATCCACAAGGGCGATGGTGGGCATCAGTTGATCCTCGGTTTCATCTGCGGGCCGGCGGCTGCGACAATGCGGCCCTCTCGGCAACGCCAGTGCAATCGGCCCAAATTATGACCATTAAGCACGTAGATGCATTTTCGGGCAAATTTCGCCTGATCGGCAGATGGTGAGGAGAGGCTTGCTATGCAAGGCAACGGCGACGGCGCAGGCATGCGGGAGAGGCAAGGCGCGGCTTCTCTGCCCGGTGCGCAGGAGGCGGGTTTCGATGCGCGCGGCCTCGCCCGCCATCTCCTGCGCACGATCCGCGCCGGCGCGCTCGCCACCTGCGACGGCGCCCGTGACGGCCATCCGCTGGCCACGCTGGTCAGCCTCGCCACCGATATCGACGGCGCCCCGCTCCTTCTGCTCTCGCAGCTCTCCGCCCATCGCGCCAATCTCGAACGCGACCCCCGCGCTTCGCTGCTGCTCGCCGCCCGGGGCAAGGGCGATCCGCTCGCTCATCCCAGGCTCTCGCTGATCGGGCGGGTGCAGCGCCTCGACGATGCCGACCGGGCGGCGCGCGCCCGCAGCCGTTTTCTCGCCCGTCATCCCAAGGCGAAGCTCTACGCCGATTTCAGCGATTTCGCCTGGTTCCGCATGGAGGTGGAGGCCGGTCATCTCAATGGCGGCTTCGCCCGCGCCGCCGCGCTCACGCGTGACGATCTGATCCTCGATCTCACCGGCGCCGGGGCTCTCCTCGCCGCTCATGACGGCGCGGTTGCGCATATGAACGAAGACCATGCCGATGCGCTCGCGCTCTACGCCACCCGTCTCGCGGGTGCGGGGGAGGATCTCGCGGGTGCGGGGGAGGATGGTGATGGCGCCTCGACGCCGGGCGGCGAATCTGTGCCGGGCGGCGAATCTGTGCCGGGTGGCGTCTGGCGCACCACCGGCCTCGACCCGGAAGGCCTCGACCTCGCCTGCGGCGACCACTGCACCCGCATCCCCTTCCCCACCCCCGTCACCACCCCGGACGCCCTGCGCGCCGTGCTGGTGGATCTGGCGAGGAAGGCGCGCGGCTGACCCCTGATAGCCTTTATGCGGGGTGAATCCGCCGCTTGCCGGTTGACGTCTCGCTCTGCGCATTTATTGAAAGGCGCGTTCGCGGTCGCAGGGCCGCTTGCATGCAGCGTGTCGGGACGGATGCCGTCGGGCTTTGCCGGCTTTCGCATTGCCGGAGCGCCGGGGCGCTGCGAGTATTGTCGAACGGGCCGGATGCGCCATTGCCGCCGGACCCGCACCGGACTCCGGACGCCCCCCCGATAACGGGATACGGGCGCAACCAACAGGGAGGATAGTCTCGTGGAGAATATCGGCGTATTCAACCGCGCGAACGGCGCAGAGGCGATCGGCCTGCGCAATCTCGAGCGCGTCTACTGGAATCTCGAAGCGCCGGCACTCTATGAGCAGTCCCTGCAGCGCGACGAAGCGCAGCTCGCCGAAGGCGGCGCGCTGGTCGCGGAGACGGGCGTGCATACGGGCCGCTCGCCCAAGGACAAGTTCGTCGTGCGCGATTCCGACACCGACGACAAGATCTGGTGGGATGCCAACGGGGCGATCACGCCGGAGCAGTTCGACACGCTGCTCCAGGATTTCATCGCCCATGCCGAAGGCAAGGAGCTGTTTGCGCAGGATCTGTTCGGCGGTGCCGATCCCGCCTACCGGGTGCGCGCGCGGGTCTTCACCGAATTCGCCTGGCATTCGCTGTTCATCCGCAACCTCCTGCGCCGGCCCGACCGTGACCTGCTGCCCTCCTTCCAGCCGGACCTGACCATCATCGACCTGCCGAGCTTCCGCGCCGATCCGGCCCGCCACGGCTGCCGCTCGGAAACGGTGATCGCCATCGATTTCACCCGCAAGATCGTCCTGATCGGCGGCACCTCCTATGCCGGCGAGATGAAGAAATCGGTCTTCACCTATCTGAACTACATCCTGCCCGAGAAGAACGTCATGCCGATGCATTGCTCGGCCAACATGTCGAGCCCCTCGGACGTGGCCGTGTTCTTCGGCCTCTCGGGCACCGGCAAGACGACGCTCTCCAACGATCCCGAGCGTCCGCTGATCGGCGATGACGAGCACGGCTGGGGCCCCAACGGCATCTTCAATTTCGAGGGCGGCTGCTACGCCAAGACGATCAAGCTCTCCGCCGATGCCGAGCCCGAGATCCACGCCACCACCCGCCGCTTCGGCACGGTGCTCGAGAATGTGGTGATCGATCCGCAGACGCGCGTTCCGG
This sequence comes from Hyphomicrobiales bacterium, assembly GCA_003567055.1. Lineage (GTDB taxonomy): Bacteria > Pseudomonadota > Alphaproteobacteria > Rhizobiales > Beijerinckiaceae > Saliniramus. The sequence goes on along the minus strand of PXAW01000128.1, from coordinate 6,102 downwards.
ATTTCGACGACGGCTCCAAGACCGAGAACACGCGCTGTGCCTATCCGCTGGACTTCATCCCCAATGCCAGCGAGACCGGGCGCGGCGGGCATCCCAAGAACATCGTGATGCTCACCTGCGACGCTTTCGGCGTCTTGCCCCCCATCGCCAAGCTGACCAGCGCCGAGGCGATGTATCACTTCCTCTCCGGCTATACCGCCAAGGTGGCCGGCACCGAGAAGGGCGTGACCGAGCCGCAGGCGACCTTCTCGACCTGTTTCGGCGCCCCCTTCATGCCGCGCCCGCCCTCCGTCTACGGCAATCTCCTGCGCGAACTGATCGCGCGCCACCATGTGGATTGCTGGCTGGTCAATACCGGCTGGACCGGCGGCAAGCACGGGATCGGCCGGCGCATGCCGATCCGCGTCACCCGCCGGCTGCTGACGGCGGCGCTCGACGGCTCGCTCTCCAAGGCGGACTTCCGCCGCGATCCGTATTTCGGACTGGCCGTGCCCACCCATGTGCCGGGCGTCGAGCCGCATATCCTGACCCCGCACAAGACCTGGCGGGACAAGGCCGCCTTCGCCGAGACGGCGCAGAAGCTGATCGACATGTTCCAGGAGAACTTCAAGCGCTTCGAGGGCGAGGTCGATGCCGATGTCAGCGCCGCCGCGCCGCAGAAGCTGATCTGACGAAGCCGATCCGAAGGCCCAATCACGAAGCGCCCGGTCCGACCCCGTCAGGCCGGGCGCTTTGACCATCCGGTCACATCACGCGTGTCGCCCTGCATCGGCGCCGAAATGAGCGATGTAGCGCGGATTGATGCGCGAGACCGGCAGCACCACCAGAACGTCGGTGGTTCCGAATTGCCGGTCGACCACGGCACCGTCGCCGAAACCGGCCCCGAGCCGGAGATAACCCTTGATCAGGGGCGGCAGGGCGGCGAGCGCCGCGCGCGGGTCGACCGCCTCGCGCGGCATGCGCGCCATCGGGACGTGCAGATGCTCATGCGCACGCGCACACCACTCCTCCGGCGCGCGGGCGAAATGCGCGAGAAAACTCAGCGGCAGGGCGAGCGCCTCGGGATCGGTGCCCGTGAGGCTCGCGCAGCCGAGCATGACATCGATACGATGGCGCAGCACATAGCTCCAGATGCCGTGCCAGAGCAATTCCACCGTGCGCTTGTTGCGATAGGGGGCGCGCACGCAGGAACGCCCGAGTTCGAGCACATTCGCATCGGGATGTGCTTCGAGCATCGCGCCGATGGCGTATTCCGAGGCGCTGTAGAACCCGCCATGCCGCCGCGCGACCTCCTGGCGCAGGAGCCGATAGGTTCCCACGATTTCGGGCGCCTCCCCCTGCCCGTGATCGAGCACGAGGAGATGATCACATATGGCATCGAAAGCGTCGGCGTCGCGCCCGGTGACCGATGCCAGCGCATCCGGCTGCGCCGCCATTTCTTCGTAGAAGACGTGATAACGCAGCCGTTGCGCACGAACGACATCTTCCTCATCCACCGCGAGGCGGAGCTCGAGATTGCCGATGCGCCCGATGCAGGCCGCATTCGTCGCGCGTAGCCCGGTCGCTTCGCGGCCTCTGCGATGACCGGCGAAAGTGCCTTCAGGCATCATGATGCCGGCAGCGGCTGCCACCGGTTCAACCGCGCGTGCCTGCAACGCCTCGACGGCGAGCGAGGCCGGTCGCATTTCCGCAATACCTGCCGATACGGATTTCTCGATGGTGGACGCCATTTCCGAAATTTCCCCGATCCCTCACTGCGCAACCCGCTCCGCAGCCGCAACATGCGGCTTCTGCCGCGCTGCGGATCGCGGGCTGTCCGCACGCGATGATCTGCACATTTCACGGGCATCTCATACCGGTTTCACGAAATGATGACAAACCGGAAACCATTCGGGGGCCGGGCCGGTCGATGCGCCATGCCGTTGGCGGGGCCGGGCCTGCGGATTCCGGGGTGGCCGGCGATACCTTCGGTCGCACGCTTATGTGAATTGACGGCGGATGCCGTTTTCAGCATCATTACTCATGCGCTTCCTTTCGACGGTCGCCCTGATCGCGATTCTCGCCGGTCCCGCTCCCTCTGCGGAATCGTCGGCGCGCGCCCTTCCCGAACCGGCGGCAAACGGGAATCCCGAGATGCGGCTCAGCCAGCTGCCGGGCGACACGGTGCCGCGATCCGGTGCCGAATCCGAGGGGGCCGGCAGCTTCACGGGAGCCGGTCGCGAGGCCATCGTGATCAGCGAAGCGCTTCTGCAACGCCCGCCCGCCCGCACCGATTCGACCCTCGACGACCTGTTCGTGCGGCTCGGCGAAGCGGAAGATGCCGCCGAAGCGCGCGGCGTGGTGCTGATGATCAACAGACGCTGGCTGCGCTCGGGTTCGGATACGGCGGATCTGCTGATGTCGCGTGCGCAACAGGCCATGCGGGAGCGCGACCATGCGCTGGCCGTGGAACTGCTCGATCGCATCGTCGCGATGCAGCCGGACTGGGCCGAAGCCTGGAGCCGGCGCGCCGTCGCCTTTCATCGTCTCGGCGATCCTCTCGCCGCAATGGCCGACATCCACCGCACCGTCACGCTGGAGCCGCGCCATTTCACCGCCTGGGCCGGGCTCGGCCATATCCTGCGCGAAGCCGGGGACGAAGCTGCCGCGCTGGCAAGCTACGAACAGGCCCTCAGCCTCCACCCCTACATGCCGAGACTGGAACCGCTGGTGGAGAAGCTGCGCCGGGATCTCTACGGGCTTGACCTGTAGAATTCGGGATCCGGGCATGCATCATTGCGTCGCTGCAGCCGCCCCCGCCTCAGCCGCTGTGAACCAGAGGCTGCGTGCGCCAGATCTCCTGCGCATATTCGCCGATGGTGCGATCCGAGGAGAACCAGCCCATGCGGGCGGTGTTCAGGATGGCCTTGCGCCACCATTCCTCCGGACGCCCCCAGAGCGCATCGAGATCGCGTTGTGCCTGCCAGTAGGCGTCGAAATCGGCTGCGATCATGTAGCGGTCGCGCCAGGCTACGGCCTCGGTCAGGGCTGAATAACGGCGCGGCTCATCCGGCGAGAACAGTCCGGTCTCGATCTCGTAGAGCGCACGGGCGAGCCGCGTCGAGCGGTCCAGCGTCGAGGCCTCGCTGTAACCTGCCGCGCGCAGGGCCGCGACTTCCTGGGCATCATGGCCGAAGATCGTGATGTTCTCGGGCCCGACATGAGCGCGCATCTCCACATTGGCGCCATCGAGCGTGCCGATGGTGAGCGCGCCGTTGAGGGCCAGTTTCATGTTGCCGGTGCCCGACGCCTCCATGCCGGCCGTGGAGATCTGCTCCGAGAGATCGGCGGCGGGGATGATGATCTCGGCGAGGCTCACATTGTAGTTCGGCAGGAAGACGAGCTTCAGCTTGTCCCCGATAACCGGATCGTTGTTGATCACCGCGCCCAGATCATGCGCGAGCCTGATGATCTGCTTCGCCTGCGCATAGCTCGCCGCCGCCTTGCCGGCGAAGATCTTGACGCGTGGCACCCAGCCGGCGCCGGGATCGGCCTTGATGGCATTGTAGAGCGCCACCGCTTCCAGCAGATTGAGGAGCTGGCGCTTGTATTCGTGAATGCGCTTGATCTGCACGTCGAACATCGCCGTCGGATCGACGGTGACGCCGGTGCGGGCGCGAATCACCCGGGCGAGATCCTGCTTGGCCGCAAAGCGCTGATCGGCGAAGGCGCGCTGGAAAGCCGGGTCGTCGGCATGCCGCTCGAGATCGCGCAAGGCCTGTGGCTGATCGCGCATGCGCGGCCCGATCGTCTCGATGATGAGGCGGGTGAGGCGCGGATTGATCTGCTGGAGCCAGCGGCGGAAGGTGACGCCGTTGGTCTTGTTGGTGATGCGCTCGGGGAACATGCGATGCAGATCGGCGAAGACGGTCTCACGCATCAGGTCCGTATGCAGCGCCGAAACACCGTTGACCTTGCGCGACCCGACAAAGGCGAGATGGCCCATGCGCACGCGCTTGCCGTTCTCCTCGTCGATGATCGACAGCGCCCGCCTGAGCCTGTCATCGGCGCCCGGCAGCGCCGCCACCGCCTCGAGATGCAGCCAGTTGATCCGGTAGATGATCTCCATATGGCGCGGCAGGAGCCGCTCCATCAGCGGCACGGCCCAGGTCTCGAGCGCCTCGGGCAGGAGCGTGTGATTGGTATAGGCCAGTGTCTCGCGGGTGATCTCCCAGGCCCGCTGCCAGGCGAGACCCCGCTCGTCGACCAGGATGCGCATCAGCTCCGCCACCGCGATGGCGGGATGCGTATCGTTGAGCTGGATGGCGACGTGCTCGGCCAGATTCTCGGGCCCCGGGAAGCGGCTGAGATGCCGGCGCACCAGATCCTGAAGCGATGCGGCGGTGAAGAAATATTCCTGCCGCAGCCGCAATTCATAGCCCGCCGGCGTCGCGTCGCTGGGATAGAGCACCCGCGAGATCGCCTCGGCCCGCGCCCTGTGGGCCATGGCACCGACGTAATCGCCATGGTTGAACGCTTCGAGCATGAGCGGCTCGGAAGCGCGCGCCGACCACAGCCGCAAGGTGTTCACATGCGCCCCGCGCCAGCCGACGACCGGGGTGTCGTATGCCTTGGCGAGAACGGTTTCCGCCGGCTGCCAGACGCGATGAATCCGGCCTTCGGCGTCGGTTTCGTCGCGGGTGGTGCCGCCGAAGCCGATCGTGTAGGTCGCTTCCGGACGCTCGAATTCCCATGGATTGCCGACATTGAGCCAGTCCTCGGGCACTTCATGCTGCGATCCGTCGACGATGACCTGCCGGAACAGCCCGTAATCATAGCGGATCCCGTAGCCGATGGCCGGCAGCGAGAGGCTGGCGAGACTCTCCATGAAACAGGCGGCCAGCCGCCCGAGACCGCCATTGCCGAGCGCCGCATCGGCCTCCTGCTCGCGCAGCAGGTCGGGATCGACCCCCAGATCGTTCAGCGCGTCGGCGAGCGGCTCCATCAACCCGAGATTGCTCACCGAATCGCGAAAATTGCGCCCGATCAGGAATTCCAGCGAGAGGTAACAGACGCGCTTGCCGGCCTGACGATAGGTCTCGCGGGTCGATTCCATCCAGCGGTCGACGATCCGGTCACGCACGGCCAGAGCGGTCGCGAGATACCAGTCATGCAGACTGGCATGGGCCGTATCCTTGCCGACGGCATAGACGAGCTTGTCGGTGATGGCCGCACGCAGACGTGCGCGCATCGCCTCGCGTGAATTCGCCCCCGCCTCCGCCGCGGCCCCGACGCCTCGACGCGCCTGATCGTGATCCTGGTTTTCGTACACCGTCGTTCCGTTGTTCTGTGTGGCCGAGGGGGTACCCTGAACGAAAAAAGCCCAGCTGAATTCGCCCCGTTTCGCATGCTGACTCTGAACCGTAATTTATATGGATGAATATCCGCGACGCGGTCAAGCAGACGGGCACGAAAACGGCGTATTCGCCGGTGTTTTCGCTGTTTGTACACAGATTTTACACGTGAAGCTTTGCCTTTTCCGGGCATTGCATCCGCCGGGATTTGCTGCAAACTCCCTGCGATGCAGCGCGATACGGGCGTGTCGTGCCCGGTATGCGCGCCTCACGGGTGCCGGATTTCCTCGAGACGGGCGGATGGGTTTTGGCAGAGATTCTGGAGAATATCGTCGCGTTCGTTTCGGCCAATGCCGGCTACGCGCCCCTCGTCGTGGGTCTGCTGGCCTTCGTCGAATCGCTGGCGATCATCTCGCTGTTCGTACCGGCCACGATGACGCTTCTGGCGATCGGCGCGCTCGTTGCCGCGTCGGGTATCGAATTCTGGATCGTCTGGCTGGCCGGCACGATCGGCGCGATCTGCGGGGACATGCTGTCTTACGCGATCGGTCGCCGCTATGATGGCGCCACCCTGCGCATCTGGCCGCTCAGCCGCTATCCGAATCTCGTCGAACGCGCCCAGACGGGTCTGCGCCAGCACGGCGCCTGGTGGCTGTTTGCCGGGAAGTTCTTCGCGCCGACGCGTACGATCGGGCCCCTGCTCGCCGGCGTGAGCGGCATGCCGCTGCCCTTGTTCAAGGCCGTGACCTTCGCCGTCGCCATGGTCTGG
>PXAW01000341.1 GCA_003567055.1 Hyphomicrobiales bacterium | reverse complement strand
GTGGAGAGCATCGAGGATCTCGCCGGCAAGCGCGTTCCCGGCTTTGCCGAGGGCACGCTGGGTTACCACGTGACACTGGCCTATCTCGCCAATGGCGGGCTCACCTATGACGACGTCGTCGAGGTGCCGGTGCCGAACTTCCCGCGCATGTGGGATTCTTTCCGCGAAGGCTCCACCGACGTGACCATCGTCGTCGTCGGCTCGGCGACCAATATCGAGCTCGACCAGACGCTGGACGGCGTGCGCTTCATCAGCTTCACCGATGACGAAGAGCGCCTCGAAGCCATGCAGGAATGGCTGCCGCAGATGTATTTCGCCGAAGTCGGCGCGGATGAGGGCATTCCCGGCATCGATGAGCCGACCAACATCAAGGTCTATGATTACACGCTGTTCGCCCCGGCCAGCCTCTCGGACGATCTTGTCTATGAGGTGACGAAGTCGCTCTATGAGAACGAAGAGCTGCTGCTCGGCACGAGCCCCGTCTGGACCGGGTTCACCGCTGAAGGCATGGCACGTGACGTCGATGTCCCCTTCCATCCCGGCGCGATCCGCTTCTACGAAGAAGCTGGCGCCTGGAATCGCTGATCGGCTGCAGCACACGCTGCCGCCACACGGATCGCCCGATGCGCGCCATGGCGCCGCCCGGGCGATCCGCTGAACGCATGCACGCCATCCTGCCTGACGAGGAGCCTCCCGCATGGATGCGGCCCTGACCGATCTTGGCCCGCGCGACCGGTTCACCCGGCGCTGGATCGTTCCCGCCCTGTGCATCGCCATCACGCTCGCGGCGATCTTCTGGTCGCTTGGCGGACCGATCCGCATCGGGGTGCGCGTCTATGCCGAGCAGATCCTCGTCGCGGTGCTGACGATGGGGCTCGCTGTCTGTTTCCTGACGCGGCGCGCGAGCACGCGCAGCTCCGACACCACGCCCATCCCGCTCTATGATTACGCCCTCGCGGCAATCGCGCTGGCCTACGGCATCTACCTGACCTGGGTATTTCCCGATCTCTCCCAGAATGTCTTCTTCCGCCAGACCGAGGCAATCATCGTGGCGAGCATCGGCCTCGCCCTGCTGCTCGAAGGCCTGCGCCGGGCGATCGGCTGGAGCCTGATCGTCATCCTTGCCATGATCGGCGGGTATGCGCTCTTTGCCGATCAGTTTCCCGGCCCGCTTGAAGGACGCGGCATCTCGCTGCGGCGGCTGATCAGCTTCACCATTCTCGACAGCGCCGCCATGGCCGGCGCCGCGCTCTATATCGCGGTCGCGGTGGTGATCCCCTTCATCCTGCTGGCGCGACTGCTGCTCGCGACGGGAGGCTCGGCCTTCTTCTCCGATCTCTCGGCCTCGCTGATGGGGCGCTATCGCGGCGGTGCGGGCAAGATCGCCATCGTCGGCTCGGCCCTGTTCGGCACGATCTCGGGCAGTGCCGTCTCCAATGTCGCCTCGACCGGCGGCATCACCATTCCACTGATGAAGGAGAGCGGCTATCGCCCGCACACCGCAGCCGCAATCGAGGCCTCGGCCTCGACCGGCGGGCAGCTGATGCCGCCGATCATGGGCGCCGCCGCCTTCCTGCTGGCGGAAAACCTCGGTGTACCCTTTACCGACGTCATCATCGCCGCGATCGTGCCGTCGGTGCTCTATTTCTTCAGCCTGTTCATCTTTGCCGATCTCGAGGCCGGGCGGCGGGGGATTCTGCCCGTGGAGGAAAGCCGCATCCCGGCGGTGCTGACCACGATCATGCGCGGCTGGTTCCTGCTCCTGCCCTTCGTCGTCCTGCTCGTCGGCCTCTTCGCCTATGCCATGCGCCCGGAAACCGCCGCGCTCTACGCGGTCGGCGTGCTCTTCCTGATCGCGCTGGTGCGTACCTATGAGGGTGGGCGCATCGGCTTTCGCGATCTCGCCGACGCGCTCGCGCGCACCGGGCAGGCCTCGGTCGAGATCGTCATCATCTGCGCCGTGGCGGGGATCATCATCGGGCTGTTCTCGCTCTCGGGCCTGAGCTTCGGCATGACCTTCTTCCTCGTGCAGATCGGGCAGACGAGCCTGTTCCTGCTGCTGTTGATGACGGCGCTGATCTGCATCGTGCTGGGGATGGGGCTGCCGACGGTCGGCGTCTATCTGCTGCTCGCCACGCTTGCCGCCCCGCCACTCGTCCAGCTCGGCCTGATACCGATGTCGGCGCATCTGTTCGTCCTGTATTTCGGCATGCTCTCGATGCTGACGCCGCCCGTCGCGATCGCCGCCTTCGTCGCGGCCAGCATGGCCGGGGCACCGCCGATGCGTACCGGGTTCGAGGCCGTGCGAATCGCCTGGCCGGCCTATGTGGTGCCCTTCCTCTTCGCGGCCTCGCCCAGCCTGATCCTGGCCGGAACGCCCGTCGAGAACGCCATCGCCTTCATCACGGCGGCGGGCGGGGTCACCCTGATCACCGCCGCGATCGTCGGCTTCGCCGGTGGCCTGCTGGCGACGCCGATGCGGCTCGGTGTCGCGATGGCGGGGATTGTGCTGCTGCTGCCGCCCGACCTGTTGCCGATCTCGGGTCTGCTCTCGCTCGCAGCCGCCGCAGCCGGGATCGCACTCTGGGTCCTGAGCGGGCGCGCGAGCGGCGCAGTCGCGGCGGGCGAATGACGAAAGGAGGCGTATGCGGAACATGCGCATCCAAGCCGTGCTGATCCATATGGGCAAGCGTGGCGTTGACTATAGGTAAGGGACCATGCAGCCTTCCGGCCTGCCGTTCCCCATCACGGTCGCAGTTTCCGCCAAGAGCAACGCGACCCAACCGTCCAGGGAGGACACCATGACACTGGAAAAGACCGCAAAGACTTCTCGCAACTGGCTGGCCGGGCTTGCGCTCGGTACGGCGATGGCCTTTGGTGGCGGCGCCGCGACGGCGCAGGCCGCAGACGACATCACCGTCACCCATTGGGGCGTGCTGATGTATGGCGCGCCCTACGCGATCGCCCGCGATCAGGGCTTCTTCGAGGAAGCCGGCTTCGAACTCGGCGACATCCTGACCTCGTCGGGTGGCGGCACCACGGTGCGCAACGTGCTCACCGGTGGCCTGCTCTATGGCGAGACCAGCCTTGCGGCTGCCGTCTCGGCGCATCTGACCGGGCGCGACATCGTCATCGTGAACACGGGCGCGGCGACCGTCGCCGATATCCTGTGGATCACCATGCCCGACAATGACGAGATCAACTCCATCGAGGATTTCGTCGGCAAGCGCATCGCCTATACCCGCCCGCAATCGGTCACCGACATGACGCTTCGCATGTCCCTCGACGCCGCCGGCCTCTCCGCCGACGACATGGAGCTGATCGCCGCCGGCGGTATCGGTGACGGCCTCACCATGCTGCAACAGGGCGCCGTCGATGCGGTGCCGATCCTGGAGCCGATCTGGGCCGGCCAGCGCGACAATTACAAGGCCGTGCTCTACCTCCAGGACGTGCTCCCGCGCGTCGCCCAGACCGTCGGTATCACCACGCGTGAATTCGCCGAGACGCGCGGCGACGATCTGCGTGCGCTGATCGAGGCGCGCCGCATGGGTGTGCAGTTCATCAAGGAGAACCCGGAAGAAGCCGCGCGCATCTTCGCCGAGGCCTATGAGCGCGACGAGGAGATCATGCGCATCGCAATCGATGCCATGCTCGAGATCGACTACTGGTCCGAGGGCGGCTTCGTCTACGAGGACATGGACCGCAAGATGGACGGCCTGCGCCTGATCGACGTCGTCGATGGCGATGTCGACTGGAGCGCCGTCGTCGACGAGAGCTTCCTGCCGGAAGATCTGCGCAGCCAGTGAAGCGGGAGCGTTCCAGTGTCTCATGAAGTGCATGCGCGTCTCGAGGGCGTGACGCGGGTCTATCCAGCCGTGGCCGGCAACCCGCCGGTCCACGCGCTGGGCCCGATCGATCTCGACCTGCGCAAGGGCGAGTTCTTCTCCATCGTCGGCCCGTCGGGCTGCGGCAAATCCACCTGCATGGACGTGCTGGCCGGGCTGGCTGCGCCGACCGAGGGCAATGTCTGGTTCGAGGACAAGCGCGTCCACGGCAACGTACCCGACGGCATCGGCGCCGTGTTCCAGGAGGACGCCTCGTTTCCCTGGCTCACGGTGGAGGACAACGCCGCCTTCGGCTTGCGCCGTGCGGGGGTCGATGCGGCGGAGATCCGCCGGCGCGTCGATTATGCGCTCGGCTTCGTGGGACTGAAGGACTTCGCGAAGGCCTATCCGGCGCAATTGTCGGGTGGCATGCGCCAGCGTGTCTGCATCGCGCGCACGCTGGTGCTCCAGCCGCGTCTGATCCTGCTCGACGAGCCCTTCGGCGCGCTCGATGCACAGACGCGGCTTCTGATGGGCGACGAGTTGCTCAAGCTTTGGCGCGAGACCGGCGCCACGGTGCTGCTCATCACCCACGCCCTCGACGAGGCCGCCATGCTCTCCGACCGGATCGGCGCCATGTCGGCCCGGCCGGGGCGCTTCCTCGAAACCGTCGAGACCGGCTGGTCGCGCGATCGCGATTCGCGCATGCTGGAAGGCGAGACCTTCGGGCACATCACCGGGCGGCTGTGGCAGATGCTGCGCTCGGAATCGCAGCGCGCCATGGGGCACGAGGGAGGCGTCGCATGAACCGGCTGACGCTGATCCGCCTCGGCGTGATCGTGGCCTTCTTCGGCCTGCTCGAAATTCTCTGCCGCACGGGCGTCATCTCCCCCTTCACCATGATCCCTCCGAGCGAGATGGCGATCGAGCTCTGGGCGCTGATCGTCTCCGGCGAAGTCGCGCGCGGCATGCGCCAGACGCTCGGCAATGTCGCGGTGGCCTGCATCCTCGCCATCACGGTCGGCTTTGCCGTCGGCGCCGGCGTGCACGCCCTGCCCCGTCTGCGCCGCGCGCTCGACCCGTTCCTGACGACCTATTACGCGGTGCCGTTCTTCGTCTTCTATCCGCTGCTCGTGTTCATTTTCGGGATGAACAACTTCCCGATGATCATGATCGGCTTCCTCTTCGCGGTCGTCGCGATGATCATCAACACGCTGAACGGGCTCGACAAGATCCCCCGCGTCTACCGCAAGGTGGCGCGGATGCATCATATGGGGCGGGCGAAGACCGCGCTGCTGATCGAGCTGCCCTATGCCATCCCCAACCTCTTTACCGGCGTGAAGCTTGCCGTCGCCTATTCCTTCATCGGGGTGATCGCGGCGGAATTCATTCTCGCACCCGGCGGGCTCGGCTACGCGATCTCCTTCGCCTATGACAATTTCGACAACGAGACGATGTATGCGCTGATGCTGTTCATCCTCGTGCTCGTCACCATCATCAACATGTCGCTGCATGCCTATGAGCAACGGCTGCTGCGGCGTCAGGGGCGTTGATCATGGCAGGAACGCAAACGGCATATTCCCGCAAGGATCACGAGCGCGCAGAGCGGCTGCGCTATTTCGGCGACGTCGCGCTGGTGATCGTCGGCATCGTGGTGGTCTGGCAGATCCTGCACATGCTCGCCGGGGATGTCGCGATCTCCTCGCCGCTCGCCACGGCGATCCGGGCGGGCGAGCTGCTCGGCTCGGCGAGCTTCTGGCCGCATGCGGCGGAGACGGCGAAGGCGCTCGTCTATGCGCTGATCATCGCGCTGCTGATCGGCATCGGCGTGGGCACGTGGCTGGGGGCGCACAAGCTCTCCGGCGCGGTGGCGGAGCCGATCCTGGTGGCCTTGTATTCGCTGCCCAAGATCACGCTCTACCCCCTGATCCTGCTGGTCTTCGGCCTCGGCATCGAGGCGAAGATCGCCTTCGGCGCCATCCACGGGGTGATCCCGGTTACCATCTTCACCATGAACGCGGTGAAGAACATCAACCGCGTCTTCCTGCGATCCGCCCGCGTGATGAAGCTCACCGCGATGCAGACGGCGACGCGCATTCTCCTGCCGGCGACGATGCCTGAAATCGTCTCCGGCCTGCGGGTCGGCTTCTCGCTGACGCTGCTCGGCGTCGTCATCGGTGAGCTGTTCTCGTCGCATCGCGGCATGGGTTTCCTCGTGATGCGCGCCATCGGCCTGCACGACGTCTCGACCATGATGGCCGTGACGCTGATTCTCGCCGTTGCCGCCGTCGCGATATCGAGCATACTGCTCTATATCGACAACCGCCTGCATCGCCGCGTCTGAGGCGGCGACGGGGCTGACGGAACGGGGGCGATGCATGAGCGGGAGCGGGAGCGGGAGCACCTTCGGAACCTCGGCTTATGGCGGGGCGGGCTGGTCGCCGCGCGAGGCCAATCTGCGCGCGGAGATCGGCGGGGTCTGGGCCGCCTGCGGCATCGACAGCGAATGGCAGCGTCTGCGCGCCGTCATGCTGCATCGCCCCGGTGACGAGCTCGCAGCCTCCGAAGACCCCGATTCCGTGCAGATGCTCGACGTGATCGACGTGCCCCGCGCCACCGCCGAACACGACGCGCTCGCCGCCGCCTTCCGCAGCGAAGGCGTTGTCGTACATTACGTCGACCCGCCTGGTGCGGCCCCGCCCAACCAGATGTTTTGCGCCGATCTCGTCTTCATGACGCCCGGCGGCGCAATCCTAGCCCGCCCGGCCTCGACCGTGCGTGCCGGCGAGGAGCGCCATGTGGCGCGCCGGCTCGCCGATATCGGCATCCCGATCCTGCGCTCGCTGCAGGGGACCGGCACCTTCGAGGGGGCGGATGCGATGTGGCTGACGCCGAGCCGCGTGGTCATCGGTATCGGCCTGCGCACCAACCGCGAGGGCGCGGAGCAGGTCGCGACGACCCTGGCCGAGACGGGCGTGGAGAGCCTGATCGTCGATATGCCCTACGGCACCATGCATCTGATGGGCATGCTGCGCTTCGCCGATATCGATCTCGCCATCGCCTGGCCGCGCCGCACGCCGCATGCGCTGGTGATCGCCCTGCGCGAGAGCGGCTACGAGGTCGCCTTCCTGCCCGAGCGCGGCGATCACGAGATGAATCGCGGCATGAATTTCGTGACGCTCGGCCCGCGCCGCATCATGCTCGAAGCCGGCTACCCGGCGATTCAGGATTTCTACGAATCGCACGGTATCACTTGCGTTACCGTGGAAGCGCGCGAACTGGTGAAGGCCGCCGGCGGATTCGGTTGTCTGACGGGCGTGCTGGAGCGCGAGATGACGCCCGGCTGAGGCACGCAATTCCCGCTGAGATCATATAGTTAGCAGATCATGACCATAGCCATGCGTTTGATGCATGGCGTCATTGTGCAGCGCGATATTCTCCTTCGCATGCGCAGCAACTATATCCCTGACGTAACGTCATTCACATCATGCACGTCAGGACAACCATCATGGCCATCGCCACTGCACCGCGCGGCCGCAGCAACGCCGCCCTCACCGCCATCCGCCAGACCTTCAGCGCCATCGCCACGGCACTGACCGTCAGCGTCGAAATCTACCGCGAAGCCATGGCGCGTCGTGACGCGTTCTATGCGCGCAACCCGCATCTCAGCGAAGACTGATCGACCGGCGCGGCGCGGCGAATCTAGCGACGCGCGAGATCCGCCAGCGCCTGCGGGGTATCCGCATCGAGATGGATCCCGGGATCGTCCACGGCGACTTCCCGGATATCGGCCCGACCGCGCAGGAGCGGACCGGCGCCGCGATCGCCTTCCAGCGCGTCGATCTGTGGCGCGAGCTTTCGCATCAGCAGCACCGGATTGCCGCGCCTCCCCTCAAAGACCGGCACGAATGCCGCTTCATTCGGCGCGGCTTGTGCGCCCGCGATCAAAGCATCGAGCGTCGTCGAGCGCACCAGCGGCATATCGGCGAGCAGAACGAGCGCACCGGAAGAATCTTGCGGCAAGGCCCGCATCCCCGCTTTCAGCGATCCGGCCAGCCCGCTGCGATAATCAGCATTATGGACGAGCCTCACCGGGTGATCCGCGCATGCGGCTGCGATCGCGTCATGGTCGTGACCCGTCACCACGATGACCGGGTGCGCGCGTGAGCCCAGCACAGCTGCGAGGACATGGGCGAGCATCGGGCGATCACCAAACAGTGCCAGGGGCTTTGCCCCGCCACCAAAGCGCGAGCCCAGCCCCGCCGCGAGGATGATCGCCGCGACCGCGCTCACGCGTCGTCATCCTCGGCGCTCTCCTCACCCGAGCGCGGCTGCGGACGCGAGACGATTTCCATCAGAAGGCCACCGACACCGAGCCCCATGATGTCGGTACGCGTCACCGGCAGGCCGGCGAGCATGCGGTGGAGGATCCAGTCGAAGCCGTTTTCCTTGGGGCTGCGCGCGCAGCCCGGCGCGCCGATTACCGGCTTGTCGCCGATATGGCCGACGAGCAGCAGATTGCCCGGATCGACCGGCATGCCGAAATGATCGATCCGCCCGCCCACCGCCGTGATTGCCGCCGGGATCACGTCGCGGCGATCGGACACGGCGGAGGCGCCGAAGACGATGATCAGTTCCGCATTGCTTTGCGCGATCTGCTCCAGCTCGCGCGCCAGCGCCTCGGTCTCGTGCGGCGCGCGCGCCTCGCCGACCACGGCGGCGCCGGCGGGAGCGATGCGCTTGTCGAGAATTTTCAAGGTCTTGTCGACGATGGTGGGCTTGAGCGCATTGGTCAGGGTCGAGATCACGCCGATACGCGAGAGCTTGTACGGCGCGATCCGCACCGCCCCCTTCACGCCGCGTGCCACGGCCTCCGCCTGGGCGAGCCGCCCCTCGCCGATCGCATAGGTGATGATCTTCACCGTCGCGATCATCTCGCCGGCAACGACCGGCTTGAACTGTTCGAGCGTGGCGAAGGTGATGGCCTCGTCGATCATGTTGATCCGGTCGATGGCCGCGCGATCGACCTCCAGGACGCCCGCATGTTCGGCAAACAGGTTGGCGCGCCCGGTAAAGGGCGGGTCGATGCGCACCCCTTCTCCCGCCGTCGCTCGCGCGAGCCGCGCCGCC